>JBIKOE010000005.1:0-54942 GCA_044358215.1 Crocinitomicaceae bacterium | reverse complement strand
CTTATGTATTAATACTGCATTAACAAATATTACACATGCTACAACAGGCGCAACAGGAATTTCAAATAGTGGCGTTTCAGGAGCCAATGGATTACCACCTGGCGTTTCTGCTGCTTGGTCTGGCGGCATTATAACTATTTCAGGTACACCAACTGTAAGTGGTCCGTTTAGCTACAGTATTCCTCTAACAGGAGGTTGTGGTAGCGTAGTTGCTACAGGAACAATTACAGTTACTGCAGTACCAAATGTTACTATCAATTATGGAGATAATGCTTTTTGTTCCAATGAGTCACCTGTATCACCAGATCTAAATTTAGGAGTAGGAGCATTTACCGGAGGTACTTACTCTGTAAGCCCATTAGACTTGACAATTGATTCAAGCACAGGAGAAATCGATCCAAGTACAAGTACAGCAGGAGGAAACTATATAGTAAGCTACACGATTGATGCAGCAGGTGGTTGTGCAGAAGTCATAGTTGATGTAAATGTAGAGATTAACTTACTTCCACTAGTTTCAATTAGTTATGCAAGCTACCCATTTTGTCAATCTTTTGTTTTAGAGCCTGTCGATCTTACAGGGCCTTCAGGTGGTACATACAGTCCAAGCCCATTTGCAGGGTTAGATTTGGATCCAATTACAGGAGATATCAGACCAAATTTAAGTACCCCTGGATTGTATGACGTATATTACACAATAAATACAGGTAACGGTTGCAATCAAGTCATCGCTTCGGCACAAGTAGCGATAACAGGTACACCTACAGCATTTATTAGTTATCCCGGATCTCCTTTTTGTACCTCAGACTCAGAACAACAAGTTTTAATAGAAGGTGGTACTTATTATTACGAAGACGGTGAATACACTGTCAATCCTGTTGGTTTGAGCATTGATTCAAATACAGGAGAAATTAATCCAAGTTTAAGTCAACCAGGTACTTACATTGTAACCTACACAACTCCACCAGCAGGAAATTGCGCAGCTGTAAGCGATACAACAATCGTTAAAATTAACGGAGCGCCATATGTCGCACCTACTTATACTATTGCGAGTACTACTTTTTGTGATGGTGGTAATGTAAACATTCATTTAGTTGCAGGTGAGGGTAATCTTTATCAATGGTATATAATAGAAGGTGGAATTACTACCGCAATAACTGGTGCATTTGGATCTATTACAAGTATTATCGGAATAAATTATAACGCGACTATAACTGGAAACTATTTTTGTGAGGTAATAAACCCTATTAATGGTTGCTCCACAATTTCAGATACAACTATAGTTACTGTTTATGACTTACCTTCAATACCTACAATAACTGGTAACGCTGTATTTTGTGAAGGTTCATTTACTACATTAGTTTCGTCACCTGCAGATAATTATCTATGGTCAACAGGAGTATTTACCCCAAATTTAGTAGTAGATGCAGCAGGTAGTTATTCTGTAACTGTCACAAATGCCGAAGGGTGCAGCAGTGATTCTGATCCTTACACTGTAACCATGACGCCACTTCCAGATCCTGGAACTTCAATAATTTATCAGTACACTGAATTCTGTAAAACAATTGCAACATTGCAAAATGTGATTCTTACAGGAACTACAGGAGGTACTTTCAGTGCAAACAACCCAGGCTTGATTATCAATGCAAATACTGGGGCAATCAATCCAAGTCTAAGTTCAGCAGGTACTTATACTGTAATCTATACAATTTCAGCTGCAGGTGGTTGTGCAGAATTAAATACAATAACAACAGTTGAGATTACTACAGCACCAAGTGCAACAATAAGTTATGCTAACTCACCATACTGCCAAACACTTGTTGTACAGTCTGTTGATCAAATAGGGGCAACAGGAGGCACGTACTCCTCAAATACAGGAGGCTTGAGCATCAACGCAAGCACAGGAGCAATCACTCCAAGCACAAGTACACCAGGCACTTATACTGTAACATACACGATAGAAGCAGATGGTGGTTGTGCAGCATTTAGTACCACAACAAATGTAACAATCATAGCAGCACAAAGTGCTTCAATAAGTTATCCGAGCTCACCTTTCTGTAAATCACTTACAGCAGCTCTGCCAGTGACTCAAAGTGGCACAACAGGTGGCACATACTCCGCAACAGGCGGCTTGATAATCAACGCAAGCACAGGAGCAATCATTCCAAGTCTAAATTCTCCAGGAACTTATACTGTAACATACTTACTACCAGTATCTTCAAGTGGTTGCTCAGAAGTAAGCTCAACAGCAAGTGTAACAATCACAGCAGCACCAAGTGCAACAATAACTTATACTAACTCACCATACTGCCAAACACTTGGTGTACAGTTTGTTAATCAAACAGGAATAACAGGAGGTACATACACCTCAATTACAGGCTTGATCATAAATGAAAATACAGGGGCAATCACTCCAAGTACAAGTACACCAGGCACTTATACTGTATCATACACGATAGAAGCAGCAGGTGGTTGTGCAGCAGTAGTAGCAACAGCAAATGTAAAAATCATAGCGGCACAAAGTGCAACAATAAGTTATCCGAGCTCACCTTTCTGTAAATCACTTACAGCAGCTCTGCCAGTGGCTCAAAGTGGCACAACAGGTGGCACATACAACAGTGTACCTTTTGGTTTGAATCTCAACGCAAGTAACGGGGCAATCATTCCAAGTCTAAGTCAACCAGGAACTTATACAGTAACATACTTCCTACCAGTATCTCCAAATGGCTGCTCAGCAGTAAGCACAACAGCAAGTGTAACAATCACAGCAGCGCCAAGCGCTAGCATTAGTTATGCAATTCCATCCTCCTTCTGTCAAACACTTGGTGCTGTACCGTTAGTCAATCAAACAGGCACAACAGGAGGTACATACTCCTCATTAGCAGGTTTGAGCATCGATGAAAATACAGGAGCAATCACTCCAAGTACAAGTACAGCAGGAGCATACACAGTAACATATACGATAGCAGCCTCAGGTGGATGTGTAGCAGTAATTACCACAGCAAGTGTAACAATCATAGCAGCACAAAGTGCTACAATAAGTTATCCGAGCTCACCTTTCTGTAAAACACTTACAACACCAGTGTCTGTAACGAGAATAGGAACAAGTGGAGGAACTTATAGTTCAAGCCCAGGCTTGAGCATCAGTTCATCTACAGGAGCAATCACTCCAAGTACAAGTTCAGCAGGAACATACACTGTAACCTATACAAATGCAGCAGCGGGTGGTTGCATTGCAGCAAGTACAACAACAACTGTAACGATAACAGGTACTCCTACTGCAACTATTTCATATCCAGGAACTCCTTTTTGTAGTTCACTCTCATCTCAAGCAGTTTCATTAATTGGTACTTATTTCTTCTCTGGAGGTACTTACTCTTCAGCTACAGGCTTGAGCATCGATCCAAATACAGGGGCCATCGATCCAAGTCAAAGTATAGTAGGAAATTATAGTGTAGTGTATACAACGCTACCAGCATTCGGTTGCGCAGGAGTAAGTACAACAACACCTGTAACGATCACTTTAGCCCCAAGTGCAACAATATCTTATGCTAACTCACCATTCTGTAACAGTATATCAAGTCCACAGCCTGTAAGTCTAAGTGTAAATAGCACAACAGGAGGAACTTACAGTGCACCTTTAGGCTTGAGTATCAGTCCATCTACAGGAGCAATAACTCCAAGTACAAGTACACCAGGAACCTACACTGTAACATACTCACTTGCAGCCACTGCAGGTTGTGCAGTTGTAATTTCAACAGCAACTATAACAATCACAGCAGCACCAAGTGCAACAATAACTTATACTAACTCACCATACTGTAACTCTATAACTAGTGCACTTCCCGTAAGTCAAACAGGAATAACAGGCGGTTCTTACAGTGCAAGCCCAACAGGATTGAGTATCAATGCAAGTACAGGAGCAATCACTCCAAGCATAAGTACAGAAGGAACCTACACTGTAACATATACAATAGCTACATCAGGAGGCTGTTCTGCAGTAAGCACATTAACAACAGTTGAGATTACTACAGCCCCAAGTACAACAATAAGTTATGCTAACTCACCATTCTGTAATACACTAACATCACCACAAATTGTAAGCCAAAGTAGCCCAACAGTAGGTACCTACTCCTCAACAAGCGGCTTGAGTATCAGTGCAAGTACTGGCGCAATCACTCCTAGCACAAGTACACCCGGAACTTATACTGTAACATACACAATTGCAGCCTCTACAAGTTGTGCAGTAGTAATCACCACAACAAGTGTGACAATCACTGCAGCACCAAATGCAAACATTAATTATACACTTTCATCATTCTGTAACAGTATATCAAGTCCACAGCCTGTAACCCAAACAGGAACAAGCGGTGGCACTTACACTGCTAGTCCTCCAGGCTTGAGCATCAATACATTTACAGGGGCCATCATTCCAAATCTAAGTTCAGCAGGATCTTATATTGTAACATATACTATAGCAGCCTCTGCAGGTTGCATAGCAGTAAATTATAATACAAATGTGATAATCAAATCAGCCCCGAGTGCAACAATAAGTTATCCGAGCTCACCATGGTGTAACACTCTTACATTACCTCAGTCTGTAAGTCTAAGTGTAAATAGCACAACAGGTGGCGTCTATAGTTCAAATCCAGTAGGCTTAAGCATCAATTCATCTTCAGGATCCATCGCACTAGCCACAAGTGCAGCAGGATCTTACACAGTAACATACACAATGCCTGCAGCAGGTGGTTGCTCAGCAGTAAGTACAACAACACAAGTAACGATTACAGTTGCCCCAAGTGCAACAATAAGTTATGCTAATCCAACATGGTGTAATACTCTTACAATTCCACAAGTAGTAAGTCTAAGCGGCACAACAGGAGGTACATACTCCTCAACTACAGGTTTGAGCATCGATCCAATTACTGGTGCCATCACTCCAAATCTAAGTTCAGCAGGATCTTATACTGTAACATATACGATAGCAGCAGCAAATGGATGTGCAGCAGTAAGTACAATAACTCCAGTAACTATTACTGCAGCACCAATAACAAGTATTAGTTATTCGAGCCCCTTCTGTCAAACCCTTGATGTACAGAATGTCGTCGACCCACCTGAAACTACAGGAGGTACTTACAATGCAAGCCCACTAGGCTTGAGTATCAATGCAAGTACAGGAGCAATCACTCCAAGTACAAGTACAGCAGGAACATATATTATAACATATACACTTGCAGCCTCTGCAGGTTGTGCAGCAGTAATTATAAATCCAAATGTGACAATCACAGCAGCACCAAGTGCAAGTATTAGTTATGCAAACTCTCCATTCTGTAAAACACTTACAAGTCCACAGTCTGTAATTATAACAGGAACAAGCGGCGGCACTTACTCTGCAAGCCCTCCAGGATTGAACATTAATTCAAATACAGGAGCAATCGATCCAAGCACGAGTATAGCAGGAACATATATTGTTACATACACACTTGCAGCCACTGCAGGTTGTGCCGCAGTAAATACCACCGCAAATGTAACAATCACTACAGTTCCAAGTGCAACAATAAGTTATGTTGGCTCACCATTCTGTAATAATCTTACTAATGTACAACTTGATAGTCTAATAGGTACACAAGGAGGCACATACTCCTCAACAGTAGGTTTGAGTATCAACACAAGTACAGGAGCCATCACTCCAAGTCTAAGTACAGCAGGAACTTATATTGTAACATATACGATAGCAGCAGCAAGTGGTTGCTCAGCAGTAAGCACCACAGCAAGTGTATCAATCATTGCAGCACCAAGTGCAACAATAAATTATGGAAGTTTATCATTCTGTAAAACTACACCAAATGCACTAGCTGTAATTCAAACAGGGACACAAGGAGGTGCGTACAGTTCAAGCTTATCAGGCTTAAGCATAAACCCAAGTACAGGAGCAATCACTCCAAGTACAAGTATAGCAGGAACATATATGGTTACATACACTCTTCAAGCAACGGGTCCTTGTGCAGTAGTAAATCCTACTGCAAGTGTAACGATCACAGAAGCCCTGAGTGCAACAATAAATTATCCGAACTATCCATTGTGTAATAATCTTACTAATGTACAAACTGTGAGTCTTTTAGGTACACAAGGAGGCACATACTCCTCAACAGTAGGCTTGAGTATCAACCCAAGTACAGGGACAATCACTCCAAGTACGAGTATTGCAGGAACATATACTGTAACATATACGATAGTGGCAACGGGCCCTTGTCCATTAGTAAGCACGACAGCAAGTGTAACTATCTCAGCACCCCCAAGTGCAACAATTAATTATACTGATTCTCCAAATCCAATTTTACTTTGTCCTGGTGGAACAATAGGATTAACAGCAGGCCCAAGCAATATGTACTATAGTTGGAATAGCCCGACAGGACCTAACGTTACCCAGTTTTTACAAGCTAACACGTCAGGATCTTACAATGTAGTAGTAACAGACCCTGCTACTGGTTGCTTTGATACGTCAGATCCTGTAAATGTTACTATTCAAACACTGGGTACAACTTCTGCAGCAGTAATAGGTATGCCTTCAACACTAACATTATGTCCAGGTTCTCTATTTACTTTATCTGGAATAACAACTCCGAACGCAAGCTCATTTAATTGGACACTGATAAGTGCGCCTGCAGGTTGTAATTTAATCGGGGCAAGCACATTAAATCCAACATTTACATCAGGCACAGTATCGGGTACTGCCATTCTAAGACTAAATACTTCATTAAATTATGCTTGTAATACTGTCTATGATTCTCTAGACATAACAATAACTATTAGTCCTTCAATACCTACATTGAGTATCAATATAAATTCTGGTCTTGTTGATCAAGTTTTATGCTCAAATATTCCAATAGATCCCATTATATTTAATGTTTTAGATATACTTGGATCAGGAACGACAATCCCTTCTGTTTTTTTTGATGGTAATCCTATTTTAGCTAGTACACCTTACAATGGAATATCTTGGAACTTTATAGGTGGGCAAGTTATAATTTCAGGAACTCCAATTGGGCTAGATACACTTGAATATACCGTAAATGGAATTCCTACTGGGTCTCCAAGTTGCTTATTAACTAGCTTAAGTGGGACAATCACTTCGCAAGCACCATCATTAAGTATTTTTTCAAGTCAGTTCACTAATAATCAAATAATTTGTATTGGAACTCCTATAACACCTATAATTTACGATTACACAGGAATAATAGCTTCAATTGATTTACCAGATGGTGTTATTGCACAATCAAATACAAGCGGAAATCAATATACAATCTCAGGAACTCCTTTAGCGGTTGGATATTATAATTATGCAATAACTACAGAAACAGTTTGTGGATTTGAAACTTTATTAGGTGAGATTACTGTTATTCCTCCAATTACAGGAAATACAAGTGGTACAGCAACTACTACAAATTGTGATGGATCTGAATTTACTTTAATTGGAGGCATTCTAAATTCAAATCCTAATACAAACTATGCTAATATAAACTATACTTATCTCTGGACATACAGTACATCAATAACAGGACCATATGATCCTGCACCAGGAATTAATACAAATGCAAATTATGAGGGAACTATTTATCTAGCTAATGACACCTTGTATTTTAGAAGATTTGTATATGCAGGTGACTGTTATGATTATGCTGCACCAGTTATGGTTCATGTTATTCCTCTTGGAACTAACCCTAATATGATTGCATTTGCTGGAGCTGACCAAACAATAAGTCTTGGTCAAAGTGTTGAATTAGTAACAACTGGTGTTAATATTTCTGAGTACAATTGGAGCCCAACAATTGGATTAAGTTCAGCAACAATAAGTAATCCTTTTGCAAGTCCTGTTTCAACAACAATCTATACATTAACAGTGCAAGATATTTATGGATGTTCCTATTCAGACGATATTACAGTAACTGTTTTAAATGATTATAGCCTAACAATACCAAGTTTAATCACTCCGAATGATGATGGATCAAATGATTTTTGGGAAATTCCTGAAAGCTTATTTTACACAGGTACTACTGTGAAAATAATAAACAGAGAAGGACAAGAAGTTTATAGTTCAAGTAACTATGATAATACATGGGATGGAACATTTAATGGTAAACTTTTGCCTGAAGCCACCTACTACTATTTTATTCAGTTCCCAAATTCAGAAATAACGCATAAAGGGCCAGTTACAATTTTAAGAAATATTAAATAAGCCCAAACTAAACAAAAAAGAAGATATGAAAACATTTATTTATTCAAGCATAATTTTTACTCTTTTAATAGGAGGAAATATATTTAGTCAACAACTTCCCTTAGGAAGTCAGTACTACGTAAATATGTACTCATTTAATCCTGCAGAAGTAGGAACATCATCTTTGCAGACATACTTCTCCCATAGAAGTCAATTTGCTGGAATATCAAATGGTCCACAAACAACTTATTTATCAGTTGACGGACCAACAAAATACGATAAAATGGGCTTAGGTTTAATAGCAATGACAGACAGAACTGATATTTTAACTAAAAATACATTTGTAGTTTCATATTCTTACAAACTAAAATTCGGAGAAAATCACGGATTAAATTTTGGACTAAATTTAGGTATCCTCAATAATTCTATTGCATTTGACGAAGCAATTATTATTGATGAAGATGATGCGCTAGTATCAAACAGTAATAGGAGTAAAACTGGTTTCACTTCTGATTTTGGGTTGCTCTACAAAATAAAAGAACTTCAAATTGGTGTCTCTATACCTCAAGTATTCTCAAATTCAAATTTATACATCAATACAAGTGGAGAGAAATTTTCATTTACCTCATCGCGACACTATAGAGCATCAGTTAAATATACTTTCTTTTTAAATGAATCAAAAAATTTATCAGTATATCCTCTACTAGCTGCGAGATTTGTAAATGGCGCTCCATTTCAGTATGATGCAAATGTTATAGTTGATTTTAAAAAATTAGGATGGATTGGTATGACATACCACAGCAATTATGCATTTTCTAGCAGCGTTGGATTACGCTATCAAAATATGATAATTGGATATGTCTATGACTTTCCTCTTGGGTATCTAAATCAATTTACAAAAGGGTCTCATGAATTTATACTTGGTTACCGATTCGGAGATAAAAATAAAAAAGATGATTTCAACTCTGATGAATCAAACAAAAAAATAAAACAGTTGGAGATAACTCAAAATAGACATGAAATGCTTATTGATAGTCTAATCCAAACAAATGATAAATTATATGAAGATGCTCTTAATCAAAAAGATTTAGTGGACAGTTTAATAGAAAGGCTCTTGAATAAAAATCAATCTGACGATTCCAATTATGAAGGCAATAAAAATAAGAATAAGAATAAGAATAATGGTATTGAAACAATAAAAACAGGATCCGCTACTGATTTTATAAGTGATGATGGTTCAGTAGTACAAAAAGGATATTATGTTGTTGTTGGTAGTTTTGCTATACAGGAATATGCAAAACGATTTAAAAATGGACTTTTGAATGAAGGATATTCTCAAACAAAATCAATACAGAGAATAGGCTCTGAAATAAAAAATGTATATGTTTTCTATACTGATGATATTAATGAAGCTATTAATGAGAAAAGAAAATACACCAATATAGATGAAAGTGTTTGGGTATTGCGAATTGACTAAATAAGCTCTCAGAGATATTAAAACAATAGATATTTAATATCATTGTTAAAAAATCTATTTGAAGAAATTTATAAGCACCTCGATTTTCTGGATAAAACCCATTTATATTTTCTATATTTCCAAAAATTTTATAAAACGATTATTTTTGACGGAAATTAATAACTCATAAATGAACTTTAAACATAGATTATTAAAAAAGTTGTACTTGTATGTTACACTTCTTTTCCTTCTAGTTTTTAAAAGCAGCAAAGTTTTTTCGCAAACAAAAATATCTGGAACTGTAATTGACGAATATACAAGTCTACCCTTAGAAAATGTAAAGATTAAAGTCAAAGACCTAAACATAGGTGCTATTTCAGACCAGAAAGGATTTTTCACGATTACATTAAACAAAGAGTTTCCTATTATTTTGGTTTCTTCAAATTTAGGCTACGATAATCTAGAAACACTTTTGTCAGCTCCTGAAGATAATCTGGTGCTTAAACTGAAATCAAATACTATCTTGAAATTAAGCACTGTAAATGTGCGTGGCTTTGGAAGTGAAAAAGAAAAAGAAGCGGCATTATCTGTTGAAACAATGTCCTTAAATGAAATAAAAGCAACTCCAGCTTTGGATTTTTACGATGGCTTAAGTCACATGAAAGGTGTTGATTTAACTTCGGCAAGTATTGGATTTAAAGTCGTAAACACAAGAGGATTTAATTCAACATCTCCTGTGCGAACATTACAAATTATTGACGGAGTAGACAATGCTTCGCCAGGTCTTAATTTTGCACTTGGAAACTTTTTGGGTGCATCAGAATTAGATTTAATGCAAGTAGAAATTGTATCAGGTGCAAGCTCTGCCTTCTACGGACCAAATGCTTTCAATGGCGTAATCAGTATGCAAACCAAAAGTCCCTTTAAATTTCAAGGATATAGTTCAAGTATCAAAAAAGGAGAACGTCTTTTAAATGAATATGCTATTCGTTATGCTAAAGCATTTCAATTTAAAACTGGAAGAGATATTTTTGCTTATAAACTAAATATTTCTTACATGAATGCCGACGATTGGGAGGCAAATAATTCTAATTCTGTTGAGGGCTTAGATACAGACAGAAACAATCCTGGTGGCTACGATGCTGTTAATCGTTATGGCGATGAGAATTTATCTCCAAATATTAACAATGCTTTAGATCCAGCTGCTGTATGGCAAACCCCAGGATTAAAAAGATGGCACCGAACGGGTTACTGGGAAAAAGACATTGTTGATTATAAAACTGAAAATTTGAAAACAGCTGCAGCCCTTCATTTTATGCTGAATCCAAAAGTTGAACTCATCCTCGCATCTAATTTCGGAACAGGAACAACCGTTTACCAGGGTGATAATCGCTTTAGCTTAAAGGATATTCTCTTTTTCCAAAATAGAATTGAGATTCAGAAGAAAGACAATTTCTTTATTCGAGCATACGCTACTCATGAAGATGCAGGAAAATCGTATGATGCCGTACTTACTGCATTTTTATTGCAAGATGCAGCAGCTGATGATTGGGATTGGAATAATAGATACAGACAGTATTGGTCTGGACAGATTACAAGCCGTGTTAGAGCATTAGACCCTTCTATTCATTGGACACCAACGGTTGGAGTTCCGGCTGATTACGAGGCAATAAATGCAGTTATTAATGCAAACCAAGATTCAATGCTCGTTTGGCATGCTCAAGCCAGCGCGTTTGCAAATAGTGCATACAGTAATACAGAAATGTTAGACTATTTTGAGCCAGGAACACTACGTTTTGATTCTTTAATGACGGATATCACGACGAAGACATCTTTTTTAGAAGGAGGCTCAAGAATTGTTGATAAATCTGCCCTCTATCATTTGCATGCTGAGAAAATATTTAATTTAGATTTTGGAAAAATAACATTTGGGGGGAATGGACGAATATACAACCCAAAATCAGGTGGATCGCTTTTTAGTGACACAAATTGCAGAATAATAATAAATAAGGAATTTGGACTTTATACTGGTATAGAAAAACAATTTGCTGATGAAAAATGGATTTTAAAAGCGAGTATAAGAGTAGATAAAAATCAAAATTTTGACTTTTTACCGTCTCCAGCAGCTTCTATAATTTGGCAGCCATCTAAAAAGCATTCTATACGAACAACCCTTACCTCTGCTATTAGAAATCCAACTTTATTGAATCAATACATGTATTACAATGTTGGAAGAGCAAAACTAGTTGGAAACATCAGTGGATATGATTCTTTAGTAACGATTGAATCCCTGCGAAATTTCTACTATACTCAAAATTCTGATACTTTACGTTATTTTAATTTAGATCCAATTGCACCCGAACAAGTAAAATGCATAGAGTTGGGATATAAAGGAGCATTTTTTACAAAATTATTTATTGATGTTAATTACTATTTTAATTCCTACACGAACTTTATTGGATATGTAAATGGAGCAGATATATTCATTACACCATTAGGTTCTCCAGTAATTAATGATGTTTTTCGTATAGCAACTAACTCACGTGAAAAAATTACGACACAAGGTCTGTCAGTGGGTGTAAATTATTATATCGGTAATCAGTATGCCCTAAATGGTAATTATTCATGGAATGCCTTGACAAAAAAATCAGCTGATCCAATTATTCCTGCCTACAATACGCCTGAGAATAAATTCAATATTGGATTTCAAGGAAGAGATATTGCAATTAAAAAATTTACAGGTCTAGGTTTTAACATCAATTATAAATGGATTCAGGGATTCATGTCTGAAGGCTCACCTCAATTTACAGGAAGAGTGCCTACTTACGGATTATTAGATGCACAAGTAAATAAGTTTTTTGAAAAAGCAAAATTAACACTGAAAATCGGTGCTGCTAACCTTTTAAATAACCAAGTACTTCAGGTTTATGGAGGCCCTTTTGTAGGAAGAATGATTTATGCTTCTCTTTCTTTAGATATCAAAGATGAATAAAAAACAATTTTTAAATTTTTTTATGCTTAAATTAGCGATTTAATTTTAACTTTTAAAATCAATTTTATGAAAAAAATACTTTTACCCATCATTTTAAGTTGTGTATCGATTACTGGTTTAATTGCTCAGGAAAGATATGTAGACGAAGTTTTTGATAGTATCACACAAGAGAATAATGTTCTTTATTCTCAAAATTATTCTGTTATAGCTGCATCTCAGGGGATTCCTTACGTACCAACAGGTGCTTCTCCTCAGGTACCTCCATTAAACTTTGATTTATATGAGCCTGCTGGAGATACAGTAGCCGAGCGTCCTTTAATTATTATGCTGCATACAGGTACTTTTTTACCAATCATTTATAATGGAAATCCAACTGGTATGCGAAATGATGTTGCAACAACAAACATCTGTAAGAGTTATGCAAAAAGAGGTTATGTAGTAGCAAATTTAGAATACCGCTTAGGGTGGAACCCAACTGCTGCTACACAGGCTGAAAGAGCTGCAAGCTTAATGAAGGCAGTATACCGTGCAATACAAGACACTAAGAGTGCTGTACGTTTCTTTAGAAAAGATTATGCAATTGCGAATCAATGGGGAATTGATACTTCTCGAATCATACTTTGTGGACAAGGTTCTGGTGGCTGGATAGCTTTAGGTTATGCTACAGTTGATAAAATCGCTGAAATACAACTACCTAAATTTTTAGATGCTAATGCAGTTCCACTTATTGATACAGCAGTTATTGGTGACTGGGATGGAATTGGTGGTATTTATAACATGGAGAGCAATTTAGGTTACTCAAATGACATACACATGGTATGTAGTATGGGTGGCGGAATTGGCGACTTAAGTTGGTTAGAAGCTGGCGATGTTCCTATGTGTGCTGTTCATTGTCCAACAGACCCTGTTGCAACTTATACAACTGGAGATGTTTCAATTGCTTCTATTGGACTTGTTACCACAGATATCAGCGGAAGTTATGATGTTATGAAAAAAGCAAATTTACTAGGTAATAATACAATTCTTGATCCAGTAAATGCTGGTAATGACAGTTATACTTTGGCTGCAGCTAGCGCTTCACTTAATGCTCAAGGAATGACAATTGCTAACGCAACAGTAATTCAAAATCAAACAGTAGGTGCGCCTGTTGACAATGTATTTCCATACATAACTGTAAATCCTTACGAAGCTTCTCCATGGGATTTCTGGGATTCAACAATGACTGTTAATATTGCACAAGCAATGGGATTACCTGCAACTCAAGGAACAGCAGCTCATAATTCAAATATTGCTCAAAATCCAGATATGAGTTATGCTAAGTCAATGGCTTATATCGATTCAACTTTAGGGTATTTCTGTAGAAGAATTGTACGTGCTACAAATTTAGATGGTCTTGGTTTGAACGATTTATCAAACTTAGAATCAGGAATTAACATGTATCCTAATCCTACATCAAATAATATTACAATTCATTCTGAAAATGGTACTATTAATTCAATTAAATTATACACAACTGCCGGTAAACTTGTGAAAGAAGAAGCTAATCTTTCTTCTAATCAAGTTAGCCTAAACAATCTCAATTTAACTGAAGGTCTTTACCTTTGTACGATTGAAATTAATGGGCAATCAGTTACTAAGCGATTAATAATTCGTTAATAAAAGGATTTAATTTTATTAAAAAAAGAGCTTGATTAATTCAAGCTCTTTTTTTTTGATAGTAATTAAGGATTTCAAAAAGTATTTAAAACTCGAGTTATATTCTTAAGTCTTTAGATTGAAATTTACTTCTTAAGTAGCTAAAATTCTCAATTATTTGTCTTTAATCACAAAATTCATATAAAAATTGATGGACTAAAAGAGTAAAGCTCCAATAAACATCCAAAATAAATCAATCATACTTTTTATAATCGAATAATTATGATTTTATAGATCCTTTAAATTATTCTAAGTTTAGTATGGATATAGTATTTCTTGAATAATATTAACATATAATAAACGTAATAATAATAATAATAATAATAATAATAATAATAATAATAATAATAATAATAATAATAATAATAATAATAATAATAAAAATAATAAAAATTGTTTTTAATAAAAAATCCGTATATTTATAATTAATTTACTAAAAACAAATAATTATGAAAAAAACCTTACTTTATTTATGCCTTATTTTGATGGCTCAGTCACAAAATAAATTTGTTGCTCAAGCAGATCTCGAAGCAATACACTATGATTCATTTGATAACCCTAATATGTGGGTTATAGACAACACAGCAGGTACAACTGGTCTTGGGTGGGAATTTACAATAAATCCTGAAGTATATCCTGTTCCTTCTATTTTGTTTGCTTCAACGTCTGTTGCAGATGGTTTTTTATTTGTTAGTTCTGATGCGAATAATACAGAGAATAATGACGGTACTCCAATTATAACAACTGCAACTACTAATTATAGTCTGGATTTCTCTGATGAGCCAATAGTTTTTTTATATTTTGAACACTTTTTTTCTGCTTATTATGAAACAAGAAGTGTCGAAGTTTCTGGTGATAATGGTCAAACATGGACAGAATTTTCAATAACTACTGATCAAGATTTTAATATTCAATCAGAAAATTCTGAAGTTTGGTTAGCTGATATTTCTTCAATAGCTGGAAATCAATCTCAAGTAAAAATACGTTTTACATATAATGATAATGACATATGGGCATTTTTTTGGGCAGTTGATGATTTGGCAATATTAGTGCCAACAGACGAACCAACAGGCCTTGCTTGTTACGAGACAGCAGAATTCAACGAAGAAACTCTCCTTTGGGAAGTAATTGGAGAAATGCCACTAGAACCAACAGATCTTGCATGCTATGAAGAAGCAGTATTTGATGAAGATTTTTGTGAATGGTATGTAATTGGAGAAATGCCAGTAGAACCAATAACAGCATGTTATGAAGTAGCAGTATTTGATGTAGATTTATGTGTATGGTATGTATTTGGAGAAATGCCACTAGAACCAACAGATCTTGCATGCTATGAAGAAGCAGTATTTGATGAAAATTTTTGTGAATGGTATGTAATCTCATCTGAACCAACAGATCTTGCATGTTATGAAGAAGCAGTATTTGATGAAGATTTATGTGAATGGTCTGTAATTGGAGAAATGCCAGAAGAACCAACAGATCTTGCATGTTATGAAGAAGCAGTATTTGATGCAGATTTATGTGTATGGTATGTAATTTCATCTGAACCAACAGATCTTGCATGTTATGAACAAGCAGTATTTGATGCAGATTTATGTGAATGGTATGTAATCTCATCTGAACCAACAGATCTTGCATGTTATGAAGAAGCAGTATTTGATGCAGATTTATGTGAATGGTTTGTAATCTCATCTGAACCAACAGATCTTGCATGTTATGAACAAGCAGTATTTGATGAAGTTAATTGTGAATGGTCTGTAATCTCATCTGAACCAACAGATCTTGCATGTTATGAACAAGCAGTATTTGATGCAGATTTATGTGAATGGTATGTAATCTCATCTGAACCAACAGATCTTGCATGTTATGAAGAAGCAGTATTTGATGAAGTTAATTGTGAATGGTCTGTAATTGGAGAAATGCCAGAAGTACCAACAGATCTTGCATGTTATGAAGAAGCAGTATTTGATGAAGATTTATGTGAATGGTATGGAATTGGAGAAGATACAACACCTGAAGCTGCAGTAGTAACAGAATCAAATGGAACACTTATTGCAACAGGTGGTAGTGCAGGTATGGGGTTATGGGTAGATTGTGCAACACAACAACCGATTGCAGGTGTAATGGGTACAACCTTTACACCTACAGCTAATGGTTTTTACACCTATGTTATTCTTAATGCAACAATGACATGTTTCGGTATTGGTAATTGTGTTGAAGTTGGGATTATTAGTTTAGATGAGAAAGATGAAGTTTTATTTTCTATTGCTCCTAACCCATCGAACGGAATCTTTACATTAAAGAATCCATCTCTTATAGATGGAGTAATAGTAATTACTGATGGTTCAGGTAGAATTATTTACGAATCAAGCTTAGACGTTTCTGAAAAATCAATTGATATTTCAAATGCAAGCATAGGGATTTACTATTTAAATATTAAGTCTGAGAATAATAATAAGGTAATTCGCCTTATTAAAAACTAAGACAATTTATATTGCTAAAAGCCGCCTAAATGGCGGCTTTTTTTTTGATAGTAAGCAGAGTAATTTTAAATTAAGTTCCTTAAGGATTTACTTTTCAGATTTATCAACAACAGGCCTATTTTTTCTATTGGCCAATTCCCAAGCTATTACAAAAGCTAATTGAGTTCTTTTTTGCAAGGCATCAAATTCTATTTTATCTACCTCATCTGTGGCTTGGTGATAATCGTCGTGAACACCATTAAAAAGAAATACTGAAGGGATATTGTGCTTTGCAAAATTATAATGATCAGAACGGTAGTAAAAACGATTTGGGTCTTTTCGACTGTTGTATTTATAATCTAACTTGATATTTATATACTTTTTGTTAACATCTTCGCAAATAGTGTATAAATCTGTAGAAAGGAAATTAGATCCAATTAAATAGATATAATTATTTGACTTTAAATGAAACTCGTCACGACGGCCAATCATATCAATGTTTACATCGGAAATTGTATTCGCTAAAGGAAATAAAGGGTTTTCTGTGTAGTAACTCGATCCATACAATCCATGTTCTTCACCAGTTACATGAAGGAATAAAATAGAACGTTTTGGACCATGTCCATCATTTTTTGCTTCTTGAAATGCCTGTGCTATTTCCAATAATGCTACTGTCCCAGAACCATCATCATCTGCACCATTATAGATTTCCCCATCAATTATACCAATGTGATCATAATGAGCAGATACAACGACAATTTCTTCTGGTTTTTCAGAACCTTCAATAAATGCCCATATATTTTCTGAATCAGGTAATCCATGCATAAAAGCAGAAGGAACTTTTTGATAAAAATCAGTTGCTCCTTTTGGAAAAGAAATACCGTTGATTTTATAGGTGTTAATTAGATATACCCCAGCTTTCTTTTGGCCCTCAGTTCCCGTGTCTCTTCCTTCCATTTCATCAGAAGCTACAATTTCTAAATGAGTTTTTAAATCCGAAATAGATATTGTACTGATGTATTTTGTAAGATCAAAAGAGCTTGTTGTTTGAGCAAAACTAGAACTTAGGAAAAATAGATAAAGAGGGGCTAATAGAACTTTACTTCTCATAATAGTAGATTTTAAATTAATAAGACAAGAAACAGAAAAAAATACGACTAAATTAATTTACTTTCATAAATCGCTGAATCCCAATAAGAATTTTCTTATTGTCATATAGTCGAACAAAATAAGTTCCTTTTTGAAGATTTTTAACATCTATATTAACCTCAAAAGAATCTTCAACAGGGTAAATACCGCTGATAATCCCACTTTCATTAATTAATTCAATTCGAGCTATTTGGTTTTTAGAAGATGTCAAAAACAAGAAATTTGTACTTGGATTTGGAAAAATAGAAACTTCACTTGCGTTTTGCTCCAAAAGAGATACTGTGGATTGACCAACAAAGGTCAAGGTGTTATTTCCAGAATTTGGAATTGCTAAGGTATCTGTCAAATCATTGTAATAAATATCCGCAGGACTACTCAGACCACTTACTATTGATACTGGAGTAGTTGTAAAATCACTGTTGTATTTGTACACGCTATTTGTACCCCAAGTAGAAATATAAAAATCGCCGTTTGCTTTGCGTGCTATTCCATCAATGTTCGTGTAGGATGTTGTTAAAATTGTAATTACAGATGAATCTGCTAAAGAACATCTTTTAATTTTTGCGGAAGAACCCCAACTTACAAACACCAATGAATTACTCGGAGCATCGTAAATAATTCCATTTGGAGATTGTGTTAAACTTTGCGCAAAAACATTAAATGCCTGAGTAGCGATGTTTATTCTATAAATTTTCTTTGCTGAAAAATCTGTTACAAATAAATTTCCAGAATTGTCATGGGTAATTCCATTTAAGAATGTTGCGCCAAGATTTACTGAAAAAACTTGTAAGCCCGTTGTTAAGTCAAAGCCTAAAACCTTTCCGCCACAACACGCATAAACAGTAGACCCAACAACTTCAATTCCATAAGGATTTGGAGAAATTCCTCCAACAAATTGCGAAATTGTACCATTACTACTTCTCTGCATGATTTTACCATTTGAGCTATTTGCAATCAAATAACGGTTGTTAAGGGGGTCAAAATCGATGCTTTCTGGTCCATTCAATTGCCCAAAATAAAGGGAATAAAGAAATAAGAAGGATATAAATAAGCTATTTTTTTTCATATGAAAATTAATTATTTAATAATGAGCATCCGTTTTGTAGATGCAAAAACTAAGGTGTTGTTTTCTTTCACTTCCATCGTATAAAAGTAATTTCCATTTTTAAAATCAGTAGGATAATTTAGTTGAACAGTGTGCGTGCCTGATGAAGTAGTTTGAGAATAAGCACAGCTTAGCTTTCGTCCAGTTTCATCGTAAATAGTGATTGAAACATCAGCTGTTTTAGCAATTGTAAAATCAATCATTGAATTTCCTGAACTTGGATTTGGATAATTTTGCCCCAATTGATTTGCTAAGGAATTATTTTCCTCAAGAGACAAATTTGAAGGACAAATCTTATAAATTTTTCCATTCGTTGTGTATCCTCCATTCATTGCATAAATACAGCCTTCAGGACCTTGCTTAAGTGTTGTTAAACCACCTTCACCAGTGCCGGTTAAATCAGCCCACTGAACATTGCTTGTAACAATATCATAGTCAGGAGCATTCCCTAAAGTCAAGTTATACATTCTACCGTTATCATTATCCGCAATCAGTAAATGATTTGTTAAGGAGGGAATTACACTACTTGAATAAAACAAACAACCTGTTATTCCTGGAAGAGGAGTTCCAAACTCTGCAATGGGATTGGTTAAGCCAGGGTATGAGCACAAGACAGATGTTGAATTATACCTGTAATTCCCCTCGCAGGTAATCCATCCATAATTCTTGCCTGCAGTAATAAAATCTACCTCATCCCACTTATTATAACCATTTTCAGAAGCATAAAGACTTCCATTGTTCGGATTAAAGCACAAGCCAAAAATATTTCTATGGCCAAAAGACCAAATACGGTCATCGTTTCCTGAAGAGACATTTCCATCATCATAAAAAGGATTATCTGTAGGAATGCTTCCATCTGTATTTATTCGTAAAATCTTTCCATAAGGAGTGTTTTTAGTATCAGCATAATTTGTTGAAGTATCAGCAGCTAAAGATTGCCCTTTTGCAAGATCTCCAATTGTAATAAATAATTTTGTTGCATCACTTGGTTTAAATTCAATTATCCCACCGACATGATTACCTGCTATATTTTCAGCTACATTAATATCAAGGATAATCAATGGATTTGTACCAATGTTATTAGATTCTGTAAATCGGACAACACGAATTCGCTCATCACCATTGTATTTATGATTGTAATAAGCATAAACATAATTATTTGTAGAAAAACCTGGATCTAATGCTAGTCCCAATAATCCTCGCTCAAAATCACATTGAACTGAATCGGTTAAATCATAAAATGTAGAAAGTAAAGCACCAGAATTACTGTAAACTAAAATTTTACCGTTTGCACAAGAGCCGCTTGAATTGCCTCCTTTTTGAGTAATGAAATAGCGTTGGTCTGCTGACACATCAAAGTGAACAGGGTATTGTAATCCAGTTATTACATTTGTTTTAACGAATCCTGTAGGAATTGTTTGGGAATACAAATTGCTAAAAGTCAAGCAAAATAATATTGATAAACTAATTAATTTCATAGATGTTTTTTTTACAAATATAAAGTATGCCTTTTATAAATAGTTAATTCTCTTTGTTTATTTCATTTATGCACTAACTTTGTAATGGCTATTTTCTAATATCTATGGAAACATCTTTCAGAAATTTAACCTTGGTTCTTCTTTCAAGTTTTGTGAGTATATTAATACACGCTCAACTTGGACCTGAAGTTCCATTTAGTTTAAGTATTGAGCCAATCCAGGGAACTTTTATTACCGGCACACATTCTTCTGCGATTGCAAAGTCAGGAGATAAATGGCTAGTTATTGGTGGTAGATTAAATGGTTTGCATGGGCTAAATAGTAATGATGGATTTCCAACGGAACTTGCAAATGAGTATATCATTGTTTTAGATACAAATACCTGGACAGAATCAATTGCGTCTTTAAATCAATTACCAACATCCATTGCCGACCCCTTGCGGTCAACCAATATGGAATACATTCAAATGGGCTCATATTTGTATATGGTGGGAGGTTATGGACGTGATAATGTAGCTGGAATATTTGTTACGTTTCCGAAATTAACAGCAATTCACGTTGATAGCATGATAAATGCGGTTTTAAACGGAGAAAGCATTGCACCACACATTCGACAGATAACAGATTCTAGGTTTCAAGTTTGTGGCGGAGAATTAGGGAATATTGGTCAAGAACTTTATTTACTTTTTGGACATAATTTTGGTGGGAGATATACTGATCCGCCTACTCCCATGTTTACACAAACTTACACAGACAGAATTACAAAATTTTCATTGTTAGATGATGGAATTACAATGACTCCAGAAAGTTTTGTGGATTTTATAGATACAAATTATTTTCACAGAAGAGATTTAAATGTTGGTCCAATTATAAAATCAAATGGAGAATTTGGATTGAAAGCTTATAGTGGTGTATTTCAAAAAACACGTAATCTGCCCTTTCGAGAGACGATCACAATAACGCAAGACACAAATGATATAAATACAAGCTATGAGCAAGTAATGAGTCATTACAATTGTGCGATGATTCCAATTTTTGATACACTTACAAAAAAAATGTATACAACCTTTCTCGGAGGAATGAGTTTGTACAATTATATGCCCACAACCAATGAATTTATTTATGATTCTTTAATTCCTTTTATTTCTGACATTACTACTATGACAACGCATCCAGGAGGTACTATGGATGAAACAGTAATGTCAACTCAACTTCCTGGCTTGTTGGGCTCAAACGCAAAATTTATTTTAAATACAGGAATCAGCCATTTTTCAAATGAAGTAATTGACATTCGAAGTCTTCCGAATACCAAAACTTTAATCGGATATCTTTATGGCGGAATTCGAGCAGAAGCACCAAATCTTGGAGCATCTACGGCTAACGATACAATTTACAGGATATATTTGACCGCAAACAATTCTAATTCACTTATAAACTTGGAGGACGAGCTTGAAAATGTGTTGGTTTATCCAGTTCCAGCTTCAAATAACCTTAATTTTGATTTACAAACTAAAAATCCATTGGAAATAAACGTTTCACTTTTTGATCTAAATCTTAAGAAAATAAGTGCTTTTCCTACAGTTAATTTAAATCCTGGAAAACATACGCTTCCACTTTCAATAGCAAACGTAGCAAATGGCTTTTATTACCTTGAAATTAAAAGTGAAAAAACTATTGTTCGTAAAAAAGTGCAGGTTTTTCATTAAAAAACAAGTGGCTAATTGCACCATTTTTTAAAGAAAAAAAGCTTGTGTATATTTTTGATTAACATATAAATTTATTCTACCTTTGGTTTGTTAAATATCGAGTCAAAATCATGCTTTTATGAAGTCATTATTTATTTTTCAATTCTTTCTTAGCATTTTTTTAGTGCCTCAAATCGGGTATTCTCAATCCATACATGATCTTGCCAGAACTGGAAATGTAACTTCAATGGAGCAGTATTTAAAAAAAACTCCAAGTGATTTAAATGCATTATCTGAGCAAGGCATTACGCCTTTTATTTTAGCTTGTTATAGAGGAAATAATGCTGTTGCAAAATTGTTGATGGAAAAAGGAGCTGATGTTGGGTATTGTACTTCAGAAGGCACTGCAATTTTTGGCTTGATTTTCAAAGATAATTTAGAAATTTTAAATTATCTTTTGGAAAAAGGATATTCTCCAAATGATACCTGTCAATTTAGCCAATTTGGATCTCCCTTAAACTTTGCTATGAGTTTGAGACGGTATTCTGTTATTTCTATGCTACTAAAATATGGAGCCAAAACTGACAATCTAAATTCACAAGGACAAAACCTGAAAGATTTACTACTATTCTATAAAGACGAACAATTAACTAAACTTTTTGAAGCATATGAAAAATAAATCACTACTCTTATTTCTACTTGTATTTTCTCAATGGTCTTTTTCGCAAACATTCACAACAGGTGTTGTCAATTTATCCTCAACTGCAGGTTTAACAATGTCTGTCAAACTTGATATTAGTACAAACGTAACCATGACCTTAACTGGTCCGTCATTAAGGTGGTTTGCCCTTGGATTTGGTGCGGTAAATATGGCTAATGGAACAGATGTTGTTGGTGTTCATTCTGCAGGTGCATTACCTAATTTCGATGCTAAATTAACTGGTAATGCTGCACCAGTTACTGACGCACAACAAAATTGGACAATCACATCAGATCAAGTGGCTGCTGGAGTTAGAACCATAATAGCAACTCGTGCATTAAATACAGGAGATGCCAATGATTATGCATTCACTGCTGCAAATGGCACCCTTTCTTTAATATGGGCTCGGGGAAGTTCAAATTCTTTTGCTTATTCGGGCCACGGCAGTACAAACCGTGGTGTTGTAAATGCTAATTTCACTGCAGTCGCTCCTCCTTTAACTATTTCTACAAGCAATAGTACAATTTGCGCCGGCTCGTCTACAACCTTATCAGCTAACTCGACCGCAGGAGTAAGTTACTTATGGAGTCCTGGAGGGCAAACCACAGCGAGTATAACTGTAAATCCAATAATTACAACTACTTATTCGTGCACCGCAACTGAAAATGGAGCTACTACAACTGTAAATAGTGTGATAACTGTTTCATCAAATTCATCCTCAACAATAAACCAAACTGCATGTAATTCATTCATTTGGAATGGAGATACACTTACAACAAGTGGCACATATACTGCAGAGTTTATAAATAGTGGAGGGTGCGATTCATTGGTAAACTTAAATCTAACAATCGGCACCGCTCCTTTAGCTCCTATAATAAGTGTTTCCAATGGCAATCAGTTTTCTATATTACCTTCTTCCATTCAGAGTGGTGTAAATTATCAGTGGGTAATTTGTCCTATACTATTTGCTATTGATGGCGCTACTGATACGATTTTTGTACCAAGTGATAACGGAGAATATGCGGTTATAGCTACTAATAGTTGTGGCTCGGTTACTTCTGATTGTTATCTTTCAACTGTTTCAGTAACTGAATTAGTGAAATACAAGGTTTATCCAACGATTTTAGCCTGTGGTGAGCTGCTACATTTACCATCCTCCAAATCATATCATTTATATGATCTTCAGGGAAATTTAATATGCTCTATTCCAGAATCTATAATGGAATTAAGAATGGATTTTCCAGCAGGTCTTTATTTACTGAAGAATGAAGGGGAAACTATTAAGATTGTGCTGACAAAGTAAATTATCTAGTAATAAGATATACCTCAGAAATCAGGTAAAAAAAGAATTTGTGATTTAAAGAATTATTTTTTATCCTTCTTGTTAGCATTAATTAACGATAAGCCAAAAGCTATTCCAAAAAGAACAGTTATAAAACCAGCAAAATAAGGGATAAAATCAACCATTTTTTGAATTATTAATAATCCTTAAATAGATTCCGAAAGCTAATATTGAAGGTACCCAAATACCAATAAAAATTGCTTCATAAACTTGGTTTTGAAAATACAAAGACTCAGAATACAAAAGTGAAAGAAGAGCAGCTACAAAAAGTAGTTTGTCAGAAATAGTAAAATTTTTTAACATTTTTTCTTGGTTTAAAATAGTAACAATAAACCAAAGATAATGTTTAAAATGATATTTATTAAACCTCTACTTTTTATAATTCTGAAACAAGAAGCAGGTACATGAAAGAATTATTTAAAGACTATTCAGTAATTAAATCGCCATACAAATCATAATGATCAGCACTTTGAATTAGCACATTTGAAAAATCTCCTATTCGAACATAGGTTTTATCTTTTTTCACTAAAACTTCATTGTCAACTTCAGGTGAATCAAATTCTGTACGACCAATAAAATAATCTCCTTCAGCACGATCAAATAAAACCTTAAAAGATTTATTTACTTTTTGTTGATTCAAATCATAACTAATTCCAGCTTGTAAATCCATAATTAAATCAGCTCGTTTCTTTTTTAATTTCGGCGACACATTATCTTTAAACTCAAAAGCATGCGTGTTTTCTTCGTGAGAATAGGTGAAAATTCCAAGTCTATCAAAGCGACTTCTCTCAACCCAATCGTACATTTCTTGAAAATCCGCTTCTGTCTCTCCAGGATAACCAGCAATCAATGTTGTTCTTAATGCAATTCCGGGAACTTTTGATCGAATAGTTGCGATTAGCTCTTCTGTCTTTTCTCTTGTTGTACCTCGGCGCATAGCTTGTAATATTTTAGTAGAACCATGTTGCAAAGGCATATCCAAATACTTACAGATATTAGTTCTTTCATTCATTACATCCAAAACATCCATTGGAAAGCCAGTTGGAAAAGCATAATGCAATCGAATCCATTCTATTCCTTCCACATCAGAAAGATGCTTCAACAATTCCGAAAGGGCGCGTTTTTTATAGATATCTAAACCATAGTAGGTTAAATCCTGAGCAATCAGCATCAATTCTTTTACTCCTTTTGCTGCAAGACTTTTTGCTTGCAAGACCAGATCTTCAATTGGTGTAGACAAATGCTTACCTCGCATTATCGGAATTGCACAAAAAGAACAAGGACGATCGCAACCTTCAGCAATTTTGAAATAAGCATAGTGATTTGGAGTTGTCAATAAGCGTTCGCCAACTAATTCATGTTTGTAATCTGCTTTCAACGTTTTTAATAAACGGGGTAATTCGCGTGTGCCAAAAAATGCATCTACTTCAGGAATTTCTTTTTCCAAATCATCGCGATAACGTTCTGAAAGACATCCCGTCACATAGACCTTATCAACCAAACCGTCTTTTTTGGCAGCTGCATAACGAATTATTGTATCAATCGACTCTTGCTTCGCATTGTCTATAAATCCACAGGTATTTATGATGACAATTTCTGCATCGTCTTCCTTTGACTCATGCTCTACATCAAAATTATTTGCTTTTAATTGAGCCATTAATACTTCGGAATCAAAAATATTTTTTGAACAGCCCAATGTAACAACATTCACCTTATTTTTTTTTAGCGTTTTAGTTTTCATGTGAGCACAAAAATATCATTGTTTCGTCAAAGAGTTAAATTATTTATCAAATAAATTTATTTAGATGGAAGAAAATTAAATAGTTAGTAAATTATTAATCCTAAAAGTAAAATAGAATGTATTTTTGAATCAATATTAAATAAATCTTATTCTATGAGATATTCTGTTCTATTTTTTTTACTTGCAATTATTTTTTCATGCAAAACTCAAAAGAATAATAAACACTGCTTTTTAAAAAAGAAAAAAACGGAACAAACGGAAAATACTTTGAAAGCCAAGATTATTGATTCATCGTCAGATACCACAAAAAAAGAAAGTGTCTCTGACGATTTTAAAATTTTAGATGTTAAAATTATTGGTAATTATCTACACCTAAATATTTCTTACTCTGGAGGATGTGAAAAGCACAGTTTCAAAATTATTGGTGATTTACTTCTATCTAAATCATTACCTCCAATAAGATCTGTTAAACTTATTCACTATGGAAATAATGACGCTTGTAAAAAGTTAATAATGGAAAATCTTGTAATTGACATCAGTGATTTAGCGTATAAAAAAGAAGATGGAAGTGAAATATACTTATCAATAAATGGGTGGACTGAAAAAATTCATTACGTTTTTAAAAAAAATAACAAATAACGAAAAAATTATTTATGACAATAAATGAGTTGCTTAATGCCTTTAAAGATATTGATTTTCAAGCAAATAGAATGTTAAAGACTAAAACTATTGACTTAAATTACCTACAGCAATTTGACTTGAGGACAGAGGAAATACGCTTGCAAATTTTACAAATGGATTTGTCTGAAGATATAAATGATACGTTTAAAAAATTTGAGAGAATAGAACTTGAACATCTGCCAAACTTTACCCTAATTGACAAAACAGCAAATTTATTGACATTTGGACTTTCAAAAAAAAGGAAAATAAAAAAGAAAACGGATTCCTATTACCGTTTCGAAATCTTATCAAGAAAAATTTCTTTTCAACATGTAGAGACACATCTAAAAGAAAATTAAATTGTTTTTAATTACTTTTAACTTTTAGGAAAATGTAGTTTTCAAAGAACCCAATGAAAAGAGTTGTTTTTTTTATATTTATTTCTCTATTTTTTGTTTCAGGCACTGATTCAATTAAAAATAAATTTGAAATAAAATGGGGTTTTTTTGGGCATAAGCGCATCAATCGCATTGCTGTTTTTACCTTGCCACCTGAAATGTTTGGGTTTTACAAAGAACACATTGAATTTTTAACTGAACATGCAGTTGACCCCGACAAGCGCCGTTATGCCGTTGAAGGAGAAGCACAATGTCATTACATTGATCTCGATCATTACTACAAAACTGGTGAAAATCCTTTCATTAATGTTCCTAGAAAATGGAAAGATGCTGTGGAGAAATATTCAGAAGATACCTTACAAGCATACGGAATAGTTCCTTGGCATATTCAAATAATGAAAAATAAATTACAGTATGCTTTTGAAAATAAAAATGTTGACCTAATTTTAAAATACTCTGCTGATATTGGTCATTACATTGCTGATGCTCATGTTCCTCTTCACACAACAGAAAACTATAATGGACAATTTACTGGTCAGCGTGGAATTCATGGATTATGGGAAAGCCGCTTAGTAGAGATCAATGCAGAGAATTACGATTATTTTGTGGGTAAAGGTGTCTATATTCCAAGACTTCTTGATTTCACTTGGAATGCAATTGAAGCCTCCCACATTGCTTTAGATTCTGTTTTACGAATTGAAAAAGAACTAAGTATCGAGTTTCCATCTGACCAAAAATACAGTTTTGAACAAAGAGGAAATTCAACAGTTTCAGTTTATTCAAAAGAATTTTGTGCCTTATATCATCAACGATTAAATGGTATGGTAGAGCGGCGAATGAGAGCTGCAATCTGTGCTATTGGCTCTGTTTGGTTATCGGCATGGGTAGATGCAGGGCAACCTGATTTATCAAAGCTTCAAGAAAAAAAGCCATCACCTGAATTATTAAAAGAATTTAAAGAATTAGATGCACATTTTCACAATGAAAAACATAAAGGCAGAATTTGCGATTAACCATTTTTAAAATCATTTAAAAATCTAATTATGTTTATTTATTTTAATTTAAGATATTTGCATTCAAAATAAATCTATGAGATTACTTTTTTTATTTCTAATCGTATTTCTTTTTGCCAATTTATACGCTCAAGATACTAAATCTCAAGCTATTTTAGATAAATTGTCATTAAAAATAAACAGCTACAAGACTTTCTATGTTGAATTTTCAGCACTTATAAAAAACACCTCAACTGGACAAAATGATAATACTATAGGAAAAGGCTGGGTAAAAGGTGATAAATACTTTGCAACTTATGGTGATAATTCTGTAATTTCTAATGGCCTTAAAACATGGAATATTGCAAAAGATGATAAATCAGTTTACGAATCAGACAGTGATAATTCAGAAGAAAGTTTAAATCCTAAAAAAATAATGACACTTTGGGAAACCGGTTTCAAAAATAAATATGAAAAAGAATCTAAATTAAATGCTGAAATAGTTCATATTATAAATCTTTATCCAAAAGATGTTGCAAAATCAGATTATCATACTATTGTTTTATATATTTCTAAAACAAAAAATGATTTGAAAAAAGCAATAATGAAGCTTAAAGATGGAACAATAATGACTTATACCGTTGTAAAATTAACTCCAAATCTTGTTATCGACGATGCAAAATTCATCTTTGATAAAAAGAAATTTATAGATTATGCAATTATAAAGGATTAGCGTTTCATTGCCCGATCCATTTCGCGTAAATCATCTTTTTCTTTTAAATCTTGTCTTTTATCGTGGTTTTTCTTTCCTGTTGCACATGCAATCTCAACTTTTACCCAACCATTCTCTGATAAAAATAACTTCAAGGGAATTAAGGTATTTCCTTTTGTCTTTAAAAATTTTTCAATCTGAATTATCTCTTTATGATTCAAGAGAAGTTTTCTGTCAGAGCGAGGTTTGTGATTGTATATAGAACCATTTTCATATGCCGATATATACATATTGCGAATCCAAACTTCTCTGTTCTCACAAATGCAATAAGCTTCCATAACACTTGCTTTCCCTGCTCTAATACTTTTTATCTCAGTGCCGCTTAATTGAATACCTGCGGTGTACACGTCCTCTAAATGATACTCGAAGCGTGCCTTTTTATTACGGATATTTAATTCTTTTTGAGACATTTGAAACAAAGTTAGTATTTTAAGATGCGATATTTTAAAGAATGATGTAGAAACATTTAATTAATTGGTATTTTTGAACGTGAAAATACCTTCAAAATTTCTTGAAAATGCAGTTGACCAATTAGGGACTTTACCCGGAATAGGAAAAAGAACTGCACTGCGGCTAACATTGCATTTACTCAAGAAAAATGAAATCGAAGTAATGGATTTCACACAAGCAATAATTGACTTAAAAAATAAACTATTTTCATGTTCAAGTTGCGGAAATATTGCTGACGAACCTATTTGCTCGATTTGCATAAATCCAAACCGTGACCATCAAACAATTTGTATTGTTGAAGATATACGAGATGTTATGGCAATTGAGTCAACATCAGCCTATAAAGGAATCTACCATGTTCTTGATGGCTTAATATCTCCTCTAGATGGTGTTGGACCTCAAGATTTAAATATCCAATCATTGATTGATAAAATCGCTCGTGAAAAAATTACAGAGATTATTTTTGCGCTGAGTCCTACCATGGAAGGTGACACTACAAATTTTTATCTTTTTAAAAAACTCCAACCCTACTCTCCCTTTATTACAACTTTATCTCGAGGAGTTGCTGTTGGTTCAGAATTACAATATACTGACGAATTAACATTGGGGAAATCCTTACTTCAAAGACAAGTATTCAAAATTAATAACTGATATTTATTGAGTATTCGTATAGGAATCAGTCCATGGGCTCAAAAACAGCCGTAAACTTTTTTAAGATTTTACAACTCACACCAAAAACAATTATTATTACTACAAATACTGCATCTGAAGAACAAAAAGAAAAATAACCAAGTAAAGCTGATCGTTTCAAAATAAGAATAAATAGAAAAGATGTAGCGCTTGAAATAATTCCAGGATATTCATTTTTTGCAACTATACGCCAAGAAAAAGGACTATCATTTGGCTTATAATTTTTGATTGATGGGAAAAAAGAGGGAGTTTTAATAGCCCAATCTTGAAATTCATCGCTAAACTTTTCCTCTAAAAAAATCTCCTCGGCTAACATAATACGCTCATAATATATCCAAAACACTAAACATAATATAATTAAAAACCAAAAATTGGATAAAAAAATTGCGAAGCCAAGCCAAATAAGATAATTTCCAAAATAAAGTGGATGCCTAACAAGAGAATACCATCCGGTTTTAGTAAGAACTTTTGCTACTTGATGACTTCTATTTCGCCCAGACGTTTGAATTGATCTTCTACCAACAGTTCGAGCTCTAATAAGATGCCCAATAAAAATTAAAAAAAGAGCGGTGAATAAAATAGTTTCATTAAGTCCATTATAAAAAGAGTATGTTTTGTATGGTGTAAAAAATGCAACAGGCACTGACAATAAAAACACAATCAATGGAAAATGCCCACGGTATTTAAATAAGAAATTTCCAGAAACTTCAAGTGATTTTTTTATTGTCATTCGGAAATAAAGATTATATTGCAAGTAATAATTTAAGCAAAATTAAAACTATTTAGCTATCTCACCATGAAAGAAAAATTTGAATTGGAGTTTCTTTTTAAAACATCACCACGTGTTCTAGAAAATATGATCAGCACTCCTGGAGGTTTAGCTGAATGGTTTGCAGATGATGTTAATCATGAAGATGATTTATATTCTTTTGAATGGGACGGTAATATTGAACAAGCAAATTTACTTTTTAATAAAAATAATTCTAAAGTTCGCTTTAAATGGGTTGATGATGATGACGGTGACTTGGAGACTTACTTCGAAATTAGTTCAACTGTAGACCCAATGACAGCATCTGTTTCACTTCAGATAATAGATTTTGCCTATCCTGAGGATAAAGAAAGTGCTATTCTTCTTTGGACCCAACAAGTTGGAGATTTAAAGCGAATTTTAGGTGCCTAATTGTTATACACAAGATTTTTAATATATGTTAAATCCCTATATTTGTTATAAAATAAAAGATTGAAAAGGCTTTATATTTTTAGTATTCGTTCTTTTATAGGACCATTTATTATAACATTGATTATTTCAATGTTTATACTTATCCTTCAATTTTTCTGGTTATATATTGATGATTTAATGGGGAAAGGACTTGGTATTTTCATCATCTTGGAGCTACTCTTTTATGTCTCTGCCAGTCTAATACCTCTTGCCTTACCTCTTGCGATTTTACTTTCTTCTCTTATGACTTTCGGAAATCTGTCCGAAAACAATGAATTAACCGCTCTTAAATCTAGTGGACTTTCTTTATATCGTATTATTCGCCCATTATTTGTTCTTGTTTTACTAATTTCTTTTGGGACATTTTATTTTGCAAATTATATAATACCCGTTGCCAACTTAAAATGGCACTCATTAATTTACGATATCCAAAATACAAAAATTGCGACCCTATTAACTCCAGGAGTTTACACAAAAGAATTTGATGGTTTTGCTATTAAAGTCAAAAAAGAAAAAAATGGTGTCTACTATGACATGACGATTCATGATCATACTCAAACTGCTCAATTGAGAACTGTAAAAGCAAAAGAGGCAAGAGTTTATAAATCTTTAAATAGTCAGTATTTATTTTTTAAATTAAAAAATGGGAATATTTATGAGGAATTAGATATTCAAAATCCAAGTTTCTTACCAAATGGTCAGGTTAATGGTAATTTAGATATTGGCAAACCAGCTCGAATTGCTACTTTTCAAAATGGCACGTATAAAATAAATCTAACAGGATATAGCTTAAATCGATCCAATGAGGATGTGTTTACTGACAAACACGAAATTATGAATGTATTTCAGATTAGCAAAGCTATGGATTCCATTTCCTTAAAAAAGAAAACCACAGAGGAATTGTTTACTGAAGGATTAATTACTGATCATATTTTATTTAACAAGCCCACAAGAATTGATTCACTTTCGGGAATTATTCAAAAAAATGAAAGTCCAGCTCAAAGTTGGGACAAAATACCGAAAAAAGAAAAATCAAAAATAATTCAGCAAACTATAAGTAAACTTAGAAACAGTAATACACGCATTGAAAATCAACTCTCACATATAAAAATATTGGATAAAGAAGCGGCACAATACTGGATTGAATTCCATAGAAAATTTGCATTAACTTATGCCATTATTATCTTATTTTTTGTCGGTGCGCCACTCGGAGCAATCATAAAAAAAGGGGGATTTGGAGCGCCAGTTGTAATTGCAGCTATCATTTTTATGATCTATTTTGTACTTATGAGCGTTGGAAATAATTTAGCAAATAGCCATGTAGTTTCTCCATTCCTGGGAATGTGGATGGCAGGAATCTTCTTCACGCCAATTGCATTTATCATAACACGTTCAGCAGCAAATGATTCACAAATATTTAGTTTGGAAGCATGGCAGAACAGATTTATTAAATTAATTAAAAAGAAATGAATGTTTTAATTTTAAGTCATAAACCCCCATTTCCAATAATTGATGGAGGTTGTTACGCTATGACTCAATTTTTAAAAAATATTTCAAGTATTGAAACTATCGAACAAATTGAATATTTTTCAATTCATACACATAAACATCCTTTCATTACTGAAGATTTTCCAGAAATTAAAAATGTTAATTTTTCTAGTTCCTTTGTTGATACAAAAATTTATTTTATTGATGCTTTAATTTCCTTTATAAAATTTAAATCCTATAATATTTCTCGCTTTTATTCAAAATCTGTAAAGAAAGAATTAGAACAACTTTGCAAAAAGATGAATTTTGATATCGTAATTTTTGAAGGACTTTTTACAACTATTTATCAAAAAGATATTCAATGCTTTAGTGATGCAAAATTTGGCTACCGATCTCACAACATTGAACATGAAATTTGGCAGCAATTAGCAAGAAAAGAAAGGAATTCTATCAAAAAATATTTCCTGAAATTATTAGCAAAAAATTTAAAAACAAAAGAACTAGAGTTGATAAATTCTGTAGATTTTATTCTTCCTCTTTCTTCAAAAGACGAGGTGAATATTAAAAACATAAGCAAAAATCCCAGTTTCCACATCCCAGTTTCCATAGATAATCCAAAACAAAAAATAGACTTCTCGAGCTTTTCATTATGTTTTATCGGATCATTTAACTGGATGCCTAATAGAGAAGGAATAGTCTGGTTTATAAAAAATATTTTTCCAAGGATAAAAGAAAATTACCCAGAAATTAGCATCAATATTGCAGGAATTGAGTCCGAAAAAATTAATGAATTAAAAGGCCTTAATGGAGTTAATGTAAAAGGTTTTGTTAAAAATTCAAGTGATTTTCTTCTTGAAAATGGAATTTTTATTGCACCACTTATTTCAGGATCAGGAGTAAAAATAAAAGTTTTGGAAGCATTAAGTCTAGGAATGCCTTGTGTTTTAACTGAAATTGCTGCTGAGGGATTAGACCTTCCAACTACTATAAATATATCAAAAACAGCAGATGACTTTACAAATGATCTACTGCAATTAATAAATAATGAAATTGCTAGAAAATTAAGAGGACTTGATGCCTACTCTTTTATCAAAGCTGAATTTTCTGACAATAAAATTAATAGTGATTTAAAAGAATGTCTTATTTCAAGCACATCAAAATAAAATATATTCTCCAAAAATATGTTTAATATCTTTAGTAAATGAAAACAATGGACATCCAAATTTTTCTTGAAATCATATTTTGGATATGTTTGATCTTCATACTTCATACGTATTTATTCTACCATCTCTTAATCCGTATTTTCGCGCTAAATAGAAATGGAAACAGTAAAGTTTATACAGCCGAAGATGATTTGCCCAATGTAAGTATTCTTATTGCTGCACATAATGAAGAAAGCGTTATTCAAACTAAAATTCTCAGTATTATAAACAATTCCTATCCACAAACAAAATTAGAAGTGCTTATTGGTTCTGATTGCTCAACGGATAAATCAAATACAATAATAGAACAGCTGATTAAAGAATATGAGTGCATTAACATCGTAAAATTTGAAAACCGAACCGGAAAAATTGGAGTGATCAACTCGCTAATTGAAAAAGCAAAACATGATTTAGTTTTACTGACAGATGCAAATGTTATGTTTGACAAACAAACAATTTTTGAGCTTTTTAAACATTTTAAAAACGAAGAAATTGGTTTAGTTGATTCAAAAATGATAAATATTGGAATTAAAAAAGATGGCATATCACATCAAGAAAAAACATATATATCTGCTGAAGTAGCGAGTAAAAATGCAGAGAGTTTACTTTGGGGAACGATGATGGGTCCGTTCGGTGGTTGCTTTGCCTTAAGAAAAAAATTGTGGGAGAAAATCCCCTCGCATTTTTTAGTGGATGATTTCTTTATCAATATGCTTGTGCTTCAAAAAGGTTTTAAATCTATAAATGAACCAAAAGCAATCGTTTATGAAGATGTCTCAAATAATTTAAGTGACGAATTTCGGAGGAAAATTAGGATTTCAAGTGGGAATTTTCAAAATCTATTTCACTACAAACATCTATTATTTGACTTTTCATGGATTGCATTTTCATTTTTTTCTCACAAAGTGCTAAGATGGCTTACACCCTTTTTTATTCTTAGTATCATCTCAATTTTACCCTTTATAATTGAAAACCACAGTTTTTATTTTTATTTCTTAATGGGAATTATCTTTTGCTTTTCTCTCGTAACAATTGATTTTTTATTGAAATCACTGAAAGTTAATATTAAACTTCTGCGGTTTTTAACACATTTTACTCTGATGAATGTGGCTTTATTTATAGGATTTTTAAACTATATAAAAGGGGTGAAAAGCAGTATTTGGGAACCTACAAGAAGAAATCAATAGAAAGTTCTACTTTTTCAAGAACGAATAATGCTCGTACTTGTCCTTGATAAATAAAATCAATTCCATTTCAGAAGAAGTTTTTAAGAAATCGTCATCCATATTCAAAAATTGAATAAAATCATCGAAATCATCTTCTGTCATATTGATGATGTCGAATGCAACATACAAACGCAATAGCTCCTTTACAATTCTTCTTTGATCATCTTTGTATTTTTGTTCCTGAATCCAACGCTTATTTTGTTCTTTTTTTGAAAAAGCTTGGTACAAAGCAGTTATCGGACTTTCCAAAATATTTATTCCTGTCACCAAGCGTGTTTCCCTCATCGATAGAGCTTGTCTGTCTTCCTTAATTTGTGAAAGAGTCTTAAGAGGTCGAACAATTACTTCTTGAATTTCTTGAGGTATTTTTTCGATGTAGGCAATAACATGACATTGGCAATTTTCATCTGGCCTGGCAATAAACTCATATATCGGATATTCTTTTGTAGAAAGGGCGATACGGTCATTTGGACCAACATAAACTGAAAATTCACCATTTGGCTGACCAAAAACTCCCCGACCAACAGTTTTATTAATTACCATCAAATTGTAAAAGGTTTGAGGCCTGAGTGAATCAATTACGCGGCCTGAAACTAGTACACGATCACATTGAGCAGCTCCAAAAAAAGATAGTTGTAAAATACCCAACCATAAAAGTAATTTATTCATTATGTACTCTAAAATTAGGTGATATTTTTTTTAACTATATTTTATCAAAGTACCAATCCAAAAAAGTATGCCGATAAAATAACAATAGAAATAAAGGAAAGAATACTAAACTTAACCATGATGCAACAATTGTAAATTTCAGCCAAAATGAAGCATCGTATTTCACGGGGGCAAGTAGAACCGAATTTACATGAGAAGCAAGAACATCGTCATTTGGGTCATCTGAAAGAGCAAGAAACTTTTTTAATGACGGGGTTTCAGCAACGATTACATCTCTAATCATAGAATAATCTCGATTTGACAAGTCATCGTAAGTAGAAATGTAATTAACATCTTGCTCGTCTAGCAATTTTCGAATTTGATAATTGCGCTGCATTCCACGAACACGAATCCCCATAAAAAACCCAAAAATCATGGTAACCCATGACCAAATTAAAAAGCCAGCAAAAATTAAAACAAGAGAAGAAATAAAAGCAAAGATTATTAAAAAAAGATCTCTTTTTTTATGCACTAAAAGCTTAAACAATTGACCGCCATCGAGAGGATCTATTGGAATAAGGTTAATTATATTCAGAAAAAGAAAGAGAAAAGAAAGTTCAAGAAGCCAATTTAATTGATAAAAAGAAGATAGAAATAAAGTGATAATGCCAATACAAATTCCAGGAAAAGGACCTGCTGCAACAACAATAAAACTTTGAGTTTGTGAATATTTCTCTTTACTTCCTTGTACAAAAGCTCCCATCAATGGAATAAAAAGCATTCGAACATTTTCGTAATTAAACAATTTCATGAAGGTGAAATGTCCCATCTCATGAATAAAAAGAACCAAAATAAGAAATAAGACAAAATTTATTTCATCTTTAAAAAGTAGGAGAAAAACACCAACAAAAAGCACTAAAGAAAAAGCAGTTAAACCCCAATTACTCTCGATTTTTACTTTCTCAATATGAGGTTTTGCAGGATAAATATCGTAGTTTTCCATTTACATTCCAGGCATTCCGCCCATCCCTTTTAGTTTATTCATCATTGACATTGCATTGCGTGGATTACTCATTAATTTCATCATTTTTCGCATTTCCTCAAATTGCTTCATCAACTTATTAACTTCTTGTATGTTCATTCCTGAGCCATTCGCTATTCGTGTTTTTCGAGCCATATTTAACAAAGCAGGGTTTGCACGTTCTTTAGGTGTCATGGAGAGAATCATTGACTCTGTTCCTTTAAATGCATCATCAGGAACATCAACATCTTTCATCGCTTTTCCCACTCCAGGAATCATGCCCATTAAATCTTTAACATTCCCCATTTTTTTTACTTGTTGTAACTGTGCTAAAAAATCATTGAAATCAAATTGATCTTTAAGAATTCTCTTTTGTAATCTTCTTGCACCCTCCTCATCAAATTGTTCTTGTGCACGTTCAACAAGCGAAACAACATCTCCCATTCCAAGAATACGATCTGCCATACGACTTGGATAAAAAACATCCAAAGCATCCATTTTCTCACCAGTTCCAACAAACTTAATGGGTTTATTTACAATTGCTTTTATGGATAAAGCTGCACCACCTCTTGTATCACCATCTAATTTGGTTAAAACAACTCCATCAAAATTAATTCGCTCATCAAAAGCTTTAGCCGTATTTACAGCATCTTGGCCGGTCATTGAATCAACTACAAATAAAGTTTCTGTTGGATTTACTGCAGCTTTTACCCTTGCAATTTCATCCATCATTTGTTGATCAATAGCTAAGCGACCAGCAGTATCGATTATAACAACATTAAAAGATTTACTTTTAGCATATTGAACAGCAGCACTTGCAATTCGAACTGGGTCTTTATCTTCTTTGTTTGCGTATACTTCTATTCCTAATTGCTCTCCTAGAACTTGTAATTGATCAATTGCCGCTGGGCGATATACATCACAAGCAACGAGAAGTACCGTTTTATTTTTTTTATTTTTTAGGAATGATGCTAATTTCCCAGAAAAAGTTGTCTTTCCAGAACCCTGAAGTCCTGACATTAGAATAATTCCAGGATTTCCCTTGATGTTAATTTCAGATTCATTGCCGCCCATTAAAGCTACAAGTTCCTCATGACAAATTTTAATCATTAATTGTCCAGGAGAAACTGCTTTAAGCACATCGCGTCCTAACGCTTTTTCTTTTACTGTATTCGTAAAATTTTTTGCTGTATTAAAGTTAACATCGGCATCTAATAATGCGCGACGAACTTCTTTCAATGTTTCTGCAACATTGATTTCCGTAATCTGACCTTGTCCTTTAAGAACCTTAAATGCTCTTTCGAACTTATCGCTTAAATTTTCAAACATAAATTAACCAAAATAGTTGACAAATATAAGAATTTGAAAACTAAATTAAGGAATTGTAATAATGAATTTACTAACTTTGTTAAAAAAAACACATGAACGACTCAGCCCAAAAAAAATCAAATGGATTCTACCTTATTATCATATTGCTCCTAATGGTGTTACTTGCAATATTAACCTATATGTGGTCAACTAAACGAACAGAACTAAATAATTGTTCTAACGAAAATTTATTACTGAAGTCTGATATGGAAGGCATGAATCAAATGCTAGAAGGATATGTTGGAAATATCTCAAGTGATTTAAAAAAAGATTTTAAGAATATGTTAGCAACTTATGATAAATTAATCGCTAAGGATGCATCTAAAGCTGATAGTCTAAACAAACAAAAAAATGAAATTCAAATGCTATTGGGCAAGCTAGAGGCAAATAAAAAACTTTCCGCTTCTCAACTTTATAGGTTTAAAAAAGAAAATGAAACACTTAGGGGAATTATGAGAAGTTATGTAATGCAAATAGATTCATTAAACACAATTAATTATGGTTTAAATAAAGATTTAGAAGACAAAACAACAAAGCTTAATGAAACCTCTACAGAACGTGACGAATACAAAAAAGCAGTAGAAGAGAAAACTGAGCAAATAAAAAAAGGAAGTAAATTAAAAGCTTACAACTTTGTTTCAGAAGCACTAAGAATGAAATTTAACAATACAACAGAAGTAACAGATAAAGCAAAAAAAACTATACAAATAAGAAGTAGTTTTACTATTTCTGAAAATAGTTTAACAAGTTCCGGAAGAAAATTAGTTTATCTTCAAATAACAGATCCAAATGGCACAATTTTGCATTCACGTGCTAATAACACAGTTGAAACTGAATCAGGATCAGTTTTATATTCTGACAAGAAAGAAATTGATTATCAAAATCAATCTATAGATTTAAGCATCTATTATGATCTGCAAGGAGAATCATTATCTAAGGGAAATTATAAGGTGAAAATATTTTGTGAAGAAAATATCATTGGAACTGATGGCTTTACTTTAAAATAAGAAAGGTGACAGAGGAAAAAGACCAAGGAGTTGTTTCGTTTTCAATTTCTAATTTAGGAATTGCAAGCATTGAATTTTATCATCCAATGAGCAATTCACTTCCAGGCACAATACTACAAAAAATAGCAAGCTCGATAAATGAACTTGGTCAAAACGAAAAAGTAAAGGTTATCGTTCTAAAATCACAAGGAGAAAAAGCTTTTTGTGCTGGAGCAAGTTTTGATGAATTAATCGCAATCAAGGATTTAGAACAAGGAAAAAAATTCTTTTCAGGATTTGCAAATGTTATAAACGCTTGCCGAAAATGTCCAAAATTTATTATTGGTAGAATTCAAGGTAAAGCTGTTGGAGGTGGAGTTGGTCTAGCCGCTACAGTAGATTATTGCTTTGCTATGAAAAATGCAGAAGTAAAATTATCAGAATTGGCAGTTGGAATTGGGCCTTTTGTTGTTGGACCTGCAGTAGCAAGAAAAATTGGAATAGCAGCAATGAGCGAGTTGGCAATAAATGCAACTGAGTGGCGGAGTGCAGAATGGGCAAAAGAAAAAGGATTATATACTGAAATCTTTAAGGAAACGGAAGAGATGGATGCGGCTATTTTAACACTATCCGAAAAACTCGCAAATTCAAATCCTCAAGCTATGAGTAATCTCAAAAAAATATTCTGGGAAGGAACAGAAAATTGGGATAATCTACTAATTGAACGAGCAGAAATAAGTGGAAAATTGGTCTTAAGTGATTTTACAATTTCTGCAATTAATCAATTCAAAAAGAAGTAAAAATAAACTCCCGCTTTTTTTTTCATAAATCATTTGTAAATAAAAACATTAATCGTATCTTTGCACCCCTAAATATAGGGAACATCGTAATTATTTAAATACCGCATATCGTGAATACACTAAGTTACAAAACGTTATCAGCAAATACCGAAAATTCTAATAAGAAGTGGTTTATTGTTAACGCAGAAGGTCAGACACTGGGAAGATTAGCAAGTAAAGTTGCTAAAGTTATTCGCGGTAAATACAAAACATGTTATACACCTCATGCAGATTGTGGTGACAATGTAATCATTATCAATGCAGAGAAAATATCTTTTTCAGGCATGAAACTAGAGAATAAAGAATATGTTCGTTTCTCAGGTTATCCTGGTGGACAGCGCTTTACTTCAGCAGAAAGCATGTTGAAAAATCATCCTGAACGCTTAATTGAAAAAGCTGTTAAAGGTATGTTACCAAAAAATGCTTTAGGTAGAAAATTATTCACAAACCTAAAAGTATACGCTGGCGAGACACATAAGCACCAAGCGCAGCAAGCAGAAACATTAAATCTTGATACACTCAAATAATTTTTATGGAAGTAATTAATGCTTTAGGGCGAAGAAAAACAGCAGTAGCACGTGTCTACATGTCGAAAGGAAAAGGAAAAATCTCTATCAATAAAAAAGAAATGGCTGATTTTTTTCCAATCGATGTTTTACAAGCAAAGGTTAACCAACCATTTGTTTTGACTGATACAGTTGGGAAATACGACATAAAAGTAAATGTTGCAGGTGGAGGAATTAACGGACAAGCAGAAGCTATTCGCTTAGGTATCTCTCGTGCACTAGTTGAAGTATCAGCAGATTACAAGCCACTTTTAAAAGTAGAAGGATTAATGACGCGTGATCCCCGAATGGTAGAACGTAAAAAACCAGGGCAACCAAAAGCACGTAAGAAATTCCAGTTCTCGAAACGTTAATCGAGCTGTAAGTTTAGCATCCAAATTCTGGAGTACCCTGATTGATATTCAATCCCCTCCATTATTGACGAGTAAGAAAAAAATAGGAACGTAAACAAAAAAAACAATATGTCTAAATTAAATTTTGAAACTTTATTAGAAGCAGGTGTACACTTTGGTCACTTAAAAAGAAAATGGAATCCAGCTATGGCTCCATATATTTTTGAGGAGAAAAAAGGAATACATATTATTGACTTGAACAAAACAATGGTTCATTTGAATCACGCATGTGCTGCGATGAAACAAATTGCAAAATCTGGAAAGAAAGTACTTTTTGTTGCAACAAAAAAACAAGCGAAAGAAATCGTTTCTGAAAGAGTAACCAAAATAAATATGCCTTTTGTTACAGAACGTTGGTCTGGTGGTATGTTAACTAACTTTCAAACAACTCGCAAATCCATTCGAAAGATGGCTTTAATTGATAAAATGAAGTTAGATGGCACTTGGGATACACTTAACAAACGTGAAAAATTATTTAAAACACGTCAAAGAGATAAACTAGAAAAAACTTTTGGTTCAATTGCAGAAATGACACGTCAACCTGCTGCAATTTTTATCGTTGATATTTTAAAAGAACACATTGCTCTTGCAGAAGCTCGCAGATTGAATATTCCAACATTTGCGATGGTTGATACAAATTCAAATCCAAAATTAGTTGATTTCCCTATTCCTTCAAATGACGACGCTACGAAATCTATTACCTTAATAATGGATCAAATCTGCTTAGCTTTAAGTGAGGGATTAGAAGATAGAAAGAACCTCAAAGAAGGAGGAAATGAAGAATCTACTGAATCATCAAATGCTGCTGCAGATGCAGTTACTCCTGAAGTTGTAGCCGAAGAAATTGTTGCTGAGGCAGTTGCAGCTGAAGAAATTGTTGCTGAAGTAACTGAAGAGGTTGCTCCTGAAGTTGTAGCAGAAGAAATTGTTGCTGAAGTAACCGAAGAAGTTGTAGCTGAAGAAGTTATTACTGAAGTATCTGAAGAAGTTCTAGCAGAGGAAACCGTTACTGAAGAAGCTACAGAAGTTGCTCCAAAGGTTGCTGAAAAGAAAGCCACTGCAAAAAAAGCGACGGAAAAGAAAGTGACTGCTAAGAAAGACACTAAAGAAAAACCTAAGAAAAAATAAATTATAATTAATTAAAAAAATTTAATCATGGCTATTACAGCTTCAGATGTAAACAAATTGCGCCAACAAACAGGTGCTGGAATGATGGATTGTAAAAACGCATTGGTTGAAGCCGATGGAGATTTTGAAGCAGCCGTTGATATTCTAAGAAAAAAAGGTCAAAAAATTGCTGCAAAACGTGGCGGAAATGAGGCTAAAGAAGGAATTATAATTGCTCAAACGAATGAAGATTGTACTTCTGGAGTTATTCTTGCTTTAAACTGTGAAACAGATTTCGTTGCTAAAAATGATGGCTATGTTAGCTTCGTTCAATCATTGGTAAATATTGCATTAAAAAATCTTCCTGAGACAGCTGACTCTTTAAAAGCTTTACCTTTTGATGAAAGATTATCTGTTGAAGAAAAAATCACGGAACAGGTTGGAATCATTGGTGAAAAATTAGATTTATCTAACTATGCTATATTAAAGTCATCTAGAGTTGTTGCTTACAATCACCCTGGAAATCAATTAGCTACATTAGTTGGTTTGAACAGTGATTCTGATGCATCAAAAGATGCTGGACGTCAAATTGCAATGCAAATTGCAGCTATGGATCCAATCGCTATTACTAAAGACGGTGTTGACCAGCGTACAATTGAAAGAGAAATTGAAGTAGGAAAAGATTTAGCTATTCAAGAAGGGAAACCTGTTGAAATGGCTGAAAAAATTGCTATGGGAAGATTAAATAAATTCTTCCAAGAAAATACCTTGATGAGCCAACAATTTATAAGTGATAATAAATTAAGTGTTGAACAATTTTTAAATAATTCTGAAAAAGGTTTAACAGTATTAGACTTTAAACGCTTCTCACTGAGTTAATTTTTAAAAAGCTATCTTTAGGTAGCTTTTTTTTTGATATAAAGAGTACTAAAAAAAACCTTTGGTTATATTTGCTTAATATTAACTTATGAAATACAAAAGAATTCTTTTAAAATTAAGCGGTGAATCTCTCATGGGTGAGAAACAATTTGGAATTGATAACAAACGCATCAACTCCTATGCTCAACAAATAAAAGAAATTAAAGCGCTTGGGATAGAAATCGCAATTGTAATTGGTGGCGGAAATATTTTTCGTGGAGTTCAAGCAGAGGAAGGTGGAATGGACCGAACGCACGGAGATTATATGGGAATGCTTGCAACAATGATTAATTCTATGGCTTTACAATCTGCTTTAGAGTCCAACGGTGTTATGACGCGACTTCAGTCAGCCATTGAAATGAAAGAAATTGCAGAACCTTTTGTGCGTAGAAAAGCAGTTCGACACTTAGAAAAAGGTAGAGTTGTTATCTTTGGAGCTGGAACAGGAAATCCTTTCTTCACCACAGATTCTGCAGCTTCTCTACGCGCTATTGAAATTAATGCTGATGTTATTCTTAAAGGAACACGTGTAGACGGCATTTACACTGCTGATCCTGAAAAAGATAAAAATGCTACAAAATACGATCACATTACCTTTGATTCTGTTTACTCAAAAGGCTTGAATGTAATGGATTTGACAGCTTTTACGCTTTGTAAAGAAAATAATTTACCTATTATCGTCTTCAATATGGATACACCTGGTAACTTGCTAAAGTTGCTTAAAGGTGAAAAAATAGGAACCCTCGTATCCAATTAACTTTCAAAATAAATTTTATGACGGAAGATCTTGAAATGATTTACGACGAATTTAAAAGTTCAAACAATAAAACCCTAAACCATTTAGAGAGTGAGCTCAGTAAAATTAGAGCTGGGAAAGCCTCTCCTGCAATGCTAGGAAGTGTAATGATTGATTACTATGGATCAATGACGCCAATTAATCAAGTAGCTAATATCAATACCTCAGACGCACGCACAATCTTAGTACAGCCTTGGGAAAAAAATATGTTGGGTGAGATAGCTAAAGGCATTATAAATTCAAATCTTGGCTTAAACCCCCAAAACAATGGTGAGCAACTAATTATATCTGTGCCACCTTTAACAGAAGAACGAAGACGTGAACTAGTTAAACGCGCAAAAAGCGAGGCTGAAACTGCAAAAGTAGGAATCCGGACAAATCGTAAAGATGCTTTAGATTTATTGAAAGATTTAAAAAACGATGGTTTATCAGAAGATTTATGCAAAGATTCAGAAGATGAGATTCAAAAGATTACTAATTCATTCATCAAAAAAATTGATGATCTAGTTGAAGTTAAGGAAAAAGATATTATGACGATTTAAGGGCATCTTTTTCCATCTCCCTAATTACTACTTGTTTATCACTTACCTTCGTTTTGAGAATTTTTTTCTCTGAAACAATCAAAAATTCTAAGGAATTTTCAATGCAGATATCAATGTCATGAGAGGATAAAATAATTGTTTTGTGCTGCTTTTCAGCAATTAAGACCAATAGCTGAACTAACTTTTGACGATTTAGATAATCTAAAAATGCTGTTGGTTCATCTAATAAAATAATAGGAGTAGTCTGTATCAAAGCTCTTGCCACTGCACATAATTGCCTTTCGCCATCACTAATTTCACTTGTATCTTTTTCGATTAAATGCACCAAATTTAGTTCCCTAACAACCTCTTGAATAACCTGCTTATCTTCCGTATTCAATTGCCCCATATTATTAGTATGAGGCGATCTTCCTAAAGCTAAATAATCGAAAACTGTAAGATATTCAACACCAGTAAAACTAGTGTCTACATAAGCGATTAATTTGGGTAAATTAACTTTTGAGATTTTCTGCAATTCTTGTTGATTCAAAAAAAGTTTTCCAGATAAAAGTGAAGTTTGTCCAGTAATAGAGTTTAAGAAGGTAGATTTTCCAATTCCATTGAGTCCAACTAAAGCGTATACTTTTCCGTCATCCAATGTTAAACTTGGAATAAAAAGTAAAGGTTTAGAATATCCTATTTCTATTTCTTCAAATCGAATCATCTTAATTTACGCATTAAAATAAATACAACAAAGGGTGCACCGATAATAGATGTAAAAGCATTAATTGGAAGTGCTATTTGCTTAGAAAGCAACTGAATAAAACTATCGCACAACAAAAGAAAAATAGAGCCAAAGAGCAAATTACCAAGAATTAAATAGCTGTGATTTTGTGTTCTTAATAATATGCGTGTTAAATTCGGTACAGCTAAGCCAACAAATGCAATCGGTCCACAAAAAGCAGTGATTAATCCTGCTAATAGAGCTGTAATTCCCATAATTAAAAATCTAACCTGACTAATTTTCAAACCCAATAAACCCGCAGAACGTTCTCCAATGACTAACATATTTAGAGGTTTAATTAAAATGAAGGATAGAAATATACCACAAATAAAAATAAATAATATAAGTGGGAGTTGGTCAAACTCAACTTGCTGTAATGAACCCATAGTCCACAAAGTATAAGCTTTTAATGCGGCTTCACCAGATAAGGATTCTAAAATTGAAACAAGGGCAGAAGTAAAACTACCAAACATTAATCCTACAAGTAAAAGTGAAATTTGAGAACGAATTCGTTGCGCTACAGCCATCATGAGAATTCCCGCAAGAAAGGCTCCAATTAATGCAGCAGAAATTATTCCAATATCTGAACCAAAAAAACTAAATCCTGACATTAAAGAAAGAGCTACTAATAAGCTTGCTCCGGAATTTATGCCCAGAACATATGGACCTGCTAAAGGATTATTAAACAATGTTTGCATCAACATACCTGAAAGAGCAAGTCCACCTCCAGCCACAATCGCTATTAATATTCTCGGAATTTTAAACTCTCTGATCAAAACATGCGAAGAATTATTACCCTTAAATTCAAAAATTGCTGAGAAAAAATCATTGAGAGAAACATAAATTTCTCCAGTTGTTAGATGAATAAAAGCAGAAAGCGGAACTAATAGCAGTGCAATAACTAAAGTAAAAGGAATTCTTTTCTTAATCATTTTAATTCTTTATAAAAATGTAGATTTTTTGGAGAAGGCCTTGAGCTAATAGAATATAAATCTGCAAGTAAGAGATGAGGTTGAACGGCACTTAACTCCCAAAATTTATTCAAATCATTTGAATAACAATAAATTTTACCATTTTGAAAACAGTTCAATCTTTTTGCTTTAGCATTTGATTTAATTATTTCTGCCCTTGAACTAAAACCTGGATTTATCCAAATTTTAACATCTTTTGTATCCATTAAAATCTTTTCCATAGAAACAGTATAACTTCCTGTTCCCTTTGTTTTACTGTAAATATAATTCATTCCTGCATCTTTAAACAATTTTGCATTGTAACTTTCTCCAGCTGGTGCATACCAGTAATCACGAATAAAATTACCTGAAATTAGCTGATCTTTGGTTTGCTTCTTTACCTTCTTCATTGTTGCTTTATAGGATATAACTAGCTCACTAAACAGTTTTTTTGCCTGCTCCTCTTTACCTGTTAAATAGCCAAATAATAGCAACCACTCTGCCTTTCCAAGAGGATCTTCTTCACGCCAATCAAAATTTGGAATACAGGTAAGTCCCATTTTTTTCAATTGTTCCCTGTGTGGAAAATCACCTGAAAAAGCACTATGAACAATTGTTTTTGCACCGGAACTTAGTAGAGCTTCCATTGAAATTTCTTGAGATTCTCCAAGAGAAAGAATAGCACCAGATTGAAGGCCTTGCTTTACCGAAGTACTATAAACAAATTTTGAGTCAGATACTGCGCAAATAGCATCCTCTGAATTCAAAACTGACAACATTCCAATATGAGTTGAAGACAAAGCGGCAATGTTTAGGCATGGAATTAATACATTATCCTTGTTATTTAATGAAGAATTTGCATTCTTTTTTTTGCAAGAAAACGAATAAATAATTTCGGGATGATCAGGATGTAAAACTTTAATTTCTATTGATTTCTCGAGTTCAAAAATTTGAAGCCATTTACTGTATTTACAACTATTTTTAACACTTGGAACTTGGCTATTTTTTACTTCATTTTGGGAGCAAGCACCTAAAATTAATAGCCAGAAAATACAATTTGATGCTATAAAAAATTTAATATTGTTCATTCTTATTTGGAAAATCTCCCGTCTGAACATCTGAGATATAATTTTGAAACGAAACCATCATTTGTTCATACAAATTATTGTATTTTCGAAGAAAGCGTGGGCTAAACTCATTGTTAATTCCAAGCATATCATGAATAACAAGCACTTGACCATCGACACCATTTCCTGCTCCTATTCCAATAATCGGAATGGTCAACATTTTTGAAACTTTAGTTGCTAAATCCGCAGGTATTTTTTCCAGCACAATTGCAAAACAACCTGCTTTTTCTAATGCAATAGCATCTTCAATTAAACGATCAGCCTCATCTTTTTCCTTTGCTCGAACTACGTATGTCCCAAATTTATAAATTGATTGAGGTGTTAAACCTAAATGACCCATAACAGGAATTCCAGCTGTAAGAATCCGCTGAATTGATTCTATAATCTCTTGTCCACCTTCCATTTTTACTGCATGTCCACCAGATTCTTTCATTATTCTAATTGAACTTGAAAGCGCTTCTTTTGAATTTCCTTGATAAGAACCAAAAGGTAAATCTACAACAACTAAAGCGCGCTTTACAGCACGAACAACAGATGAAGCATGGTAAATCATTTGATCTAAGGTAATTGGCAAGGTTGTTTCATGTCCGGCCATCACATTTGAAGCGGAATCGCCGACTAAAATTATATCCATTCCAGCCTCATCAATAATTCGAGCCATTGAAAAATCATACCCCGTTAACATTGATATTTTCTTTCCCGCACTTTTCATCTCAAAGAGTGAATGTGTTGTTACTTTTTTTAAATTTTTATGTACAGACATTTTTAAAGTATATAGCCAAGTTCTAAAAAATAGGCGGATTTATCACAATTTATTTAAATAATTCTCAACATTTGACTGAATTCGATTTGCAATATCTGAGGTTTCAGCTTTAACAAATGTATTTCCTGAAATTCGTTCATACAATTCAATGTATCGATCTGTAATTGTTTGAACAAATTCGTCTGGCATGTCAGGCATTGTTTGACCTTCTAAACCTTGAAAACCATTTTCCATTAACCATTGTCGAACGAATTCTTTCGATAATTGTTTTTGTGGCTCGCCCTTTATTTGGCGCTCATTATAACCATCTGAATAAAAATAACGAGAAGAATCTGGAGTATGAATTTCATCAATTAAAATAACCTTGTCATTTAGCAGTCCAAACTCATATTTCGTATCGACTAAAATAAGACCACGTTGTGCTGCAATTTCAGTTCCACGTTGAAACAAAGCACGAGTATAGTTTTCCATTTGTAAATAAATAGCTTCCGGAACAAGATCTTTTTGAATAATTTCTTCACGTGATATGTCTTCATCATGCCCTTCTTCTGCTTTAGATGCTGGAGTTATAATCGGTTCTGGAAAGCGGTCATTTTCTTTTAAACCTTCTGGCATTTCTACTCCACAAATCATTCTTTTACCCGCTGCATATTCACGTGCTGCGTGTCCTGCTAAATATCCTCGAATCACCATTTCAACTCGGATTGGCTCACATGCTAAGCCAACAGCAACTGAAGGGTCTGGCGTTGCAAGCAACCAATTTGGAACAATATCTTTGGTTGCATCTAAAAACATAGTGGCTACTTGATTCAAAACTTGCCCTTTAAATGGAATTCCTTTAGGAAGAACATGGTCAAATGCAGAAATTCTATCAGATGCAACCATCACAACTAAATCATTCTTTAGGGTATAAACATCTCTAACTTTTCCATGATAGACGGATAATTGTCCCGGAAAATTAAACTCTGATTCTGTTATTGCATTCATTAATCTTTAATTATATTATTTTTTCTCTTTTTCCTCAGCTTCTTCAAAAGCAGTTACAATTTTTTTTACCAAACTATGACGAATAATGTCACTCTGTCCCAAACGAATAACGCCGATTTCCTCAATATCTTTTAAAACATCTAAAACATGAGCTAAACCAGACTTTTGTTTGTGAGGCAAGTCTACTTGGGTCATATCGCCAGTAATTACAAATTTAGCAGTCATTCCCATTCTGGTGAGAAACATTTTCATTTGCATAGGTGTTGTGTTCTGTGCCTCATCTAGAATTACAAATGCTTTGTCCAAAGTTCTTCCACGCATAAAGGCAAGTGGAGCAATTTCAATGACCCCAAATTCTAGCATGTCTGCTAATTTTTCATGCGGAATCATATCGCGAAGCGCATCGTATAGTGGCATCAAGTAAGGATCTAGTTTTTCTTTCAAGTCGCCTGGCAAAAATCCTAAATTTTCTCCCGCTTCTACTGCTGGTCGCGTTAGCACAATTCTCTTAACTTCCTTCGCTTTTAATGCTCTTACAGCCATTGCGACAGCCGTATATGTTTTACCGGTTCCGGCAGGGCCAATTGCAAAAACCATGTCCTTTACATTTATTTCTTGGACTAATTTTTTCTGATTAACTGTCCTAGCTTTAATTTTTACGCCGCCATTCCCATGAACTAAAGTTTCTGAACCGTCATCATTTGAAAGAAGCTTTGAACCATCTGACAACATTAAATTGTCAATTGAATTCTCAGACAAAAAATTAAATTTGTTGAAATGGGCGACTAAAAGTTCAAATTTCCGTTCAAACTCATCCATAACTTCTTCATCTCCATTTAATAAAATCGTGTTTCCACGAGCAATTATTTTCAACTTCGGAAAAAAAGTTTTGAGATAACGGAGATTAGCATCATTAACACCAAAAAATTCAGCTGGATTAATCCCAACTAACTCAATCAAACGGTCGGCAGTATTCAATTATTTTTTCATTTAAATTAAGGTTAATTATTGCTTTTAGATTACATTTGGTAAAATTAAAAATTAATTAGGATAATGAATTCTGTTTTTGAATGCAAATCATAACTTTAACAACAGATACTGGATTACAAGACTATTATGTTGCTGCTATAAAAGGGGAAATACTTAAAGATATTCCTAATGCCAACATAATAGATATTTCTCATACAATTAAGCCTTTTGACATTGCTGGAGCTGCTTTTCAACTTCTTTGCTGTTATAAAGATTTTCCACTAGGAACAATTCATATAATTGGTGTTGATAGTGAACCAATACTAAATGGTGAAAACCAAAGTTTTCCGACAATATTAAATTTTAATGGGCATATTTTTATTTGTAATGACAATGGGTTTTTTGGAAGTTTATTAGAGGGAGAGATTTCAGAGAGCTTATATAGGTATTCTGATATCAAAAAGAATGAAGACATGTGGCAGTTTACTACAAAAAATTGTTTTGTACCATTAGCGACAAAGATTGCAAAGAATATTGCAATAGAATCTTTTACTGAAAAAGTTTTTACATACAAGAAAGTCTTTATTCAAAAGCCAATTATTGATCAATTTACAATTCAAGGAACAGTAATTCATATAGATTCATTTGGAAATTTAATAACCAATATATCACGTGCAGATTTCAATAGATTTGGAGATAATACGCCCTTTACAATACGTTTTGTAAAAGGACAATATTTTATTGATAAAATTTCTAAAACCTACAATGCTGTCCAAAATGGTGAACTAGTTGCTTTATTTAATAGTACAGATCATCTTGAAATAGCTCTAAATAGAGGTGCCAATGAAAGTACAGGAGGAGCTGATAGAATGTTTGGCATGCGTATAGATTCTGTTATTCAAGTAAAGTTTGAACCTGCAGGCTCTCAAGTTGATTTTAATTCACTTTTATAAATAATGCTTGTTCGTATCGTTAAATTACAATTTAAAGAAGAAAAAATAAATGATTTTCTCCTGCATTTTGAAACTGTCAAATGGGAAGTCACAAATTTTCCTGGTTGCAGGGGGATGAAATTACTTCAAGATCTGAATACTCCCAGTATAATTATAACTTATAGTGTTTGGGATGATGAAAAAACACTTGAAAATTATAAAAATTCAGCGCTTTTTGAGTCTATTTGGCCGAATATTAAAATTTGGTTTGATGCCAAACCAGAAGCTTGGAGTCTTGAAACAACCTTTGATGGATTCAAATAAATTGAGTGTTTTAATGCCCTGAAAAATTTACAGATAATCTCATTTTTGGAACTATCTTCGAATTAAGTTTTTAAAATATTTGTATATTCGACAAAATAGCATAACTTTACGAAAATTAATTAATTTAAGTAACATGAGTAAAGGAACAGTAAAATTCTTCAATGAGACCAAAGGATTTGGTTTTGTTGTTGATGAAGAAACGAACAAAGAGTATTTTGTTCACATCACAGGATTAATCGACAAAGTTAAAGAAAATGACGAAGTTGAGTTTGATCTTCAAGAAGGTCGTAAAGGTTTGAATGCCGTGAATGTAAAGAAAGCATAATCATATTCAATCTATTTAATCATTAAAGTCCTACCTCTGGTGGGACTTTTTCTTTTAATACAACTTTCCTATTTAACATTAGACAATTAAAATATACTCTATTCCATTCAAAATTGATATTTTTGGGACTTAAATTGTAGTATGAGGGCTTTATATTTAAAAGAAATTAATAGTTTTTTAAGTTCAATTATTGGCTACGTTTTTATAATTATCTATTTAATTGCCTCAGGATTATTTCATTGGATAGTTTCTTTTAATACGAATTTACTTGAAGGTGCTGAGTCAGACTTGATTCCTTTCTTTAACTTATCACCCGTTATTTTTCTAATTTTAATACCAGCTATCACCATGCGCTCAATTGCTGAGGAGAGAAGAACTGGAACAATTGAACTATTGCTAACACGTCCAATTTCTGATTTAAAAATTATTCTCGCCAAGTATTTTGCTGGAGTCACATTATTGATAATTGCAATAATTCCCACTATCTGCTATTTTATTTCCATGTATTACTTGGGAAAACCAGTTGGAATTATTGATGTTGGTGCAACATTTACATCTTATATTGGCTTAATCCTATTAGGATCTGTCTTTGTTGCAATTGGAATTTTTGCTTCTTGTTTGACGAATAGTCAAATTGTTGCTTTTATTTTGGCAATGTTCCTTTGTTGGATTTTTTATGATGGATTTAATTTACTTGGAAATTTTAGTCAAATTGGTGGTTTAGATTATATAATTCAATATATAGGTATTGCATTTCATTATGACTCAATCAAAAAAGGAGTAATTGAAATAAGTGATATAATTTATTTTATCTCGCTTATTGTGCTTTTTATTAGTTGTTCCCTAACCATTGTTAAAACACTTAAAAAATAGCGATGCAATTCAAAAAAATATTTGATAAATACATTTATAATTGGACAATACTCCTTTTTATTTTTGTGGGAATAATATTAGTAAACATAATTACCTCCTTAGTTTCCATCAAAATTGACATGACAAAAGATCATCGTTACTCCTTGGCAAATGGGACAGAAATCTTTTTATCAAAAAAAGAAAATATAGAAAGTAGAATCAGTATTCAAATCTATCTTGAAGGGAATTTACCATCAGAAATAACGAATTTTAAAAATGCCATAAAAAGCAAGCTTAAAGACTTTAAAAGCATTGCAGGAAATCGTATTGAATATATTTTTGTAAATCCGAATAATGGAACAAAAGATGCTCAAAATGAATTATTTGCACAAATTTATGATCGTGGACAAGGAATACTTCCCTTAGAAATTAGCTATTTAAAAGATGGAGAGCAGCGACAAGTAATGATTTGGCCAGGTGCTAAAATGTCCTATTCTATTAATGGAATTATAAAAGAAAGTAGCATCCAATTTTTGCCTGGAACAAAACCAGGATCTCCCTATGGCTTAGCTCAAATGACCGATATTATAGAAAATGCACACAATAACTTAGAATACAATCTGATTTCAGCAATTCGCAAATTAACCCAAAAAGAAAAAAAGAGAGTTGCCTTCTTACACGGACACGGAGAACTAAATTTATATCAAACACAAAGAGCACGAGCATTAATTTCCTCTTATTTCTCAATTGCTGATATTACTTTAAATGATTCAATCGCTGCTTTAGATGATGTTGATGGTCTAATTATCGCTGATCCACAAACTCCATTTTCAACAAAAGATTTATACCTTATTGATCAATTTGTAATGAAAGGTGGAAAATTAATGTGTTTTTTAAATACGCTTCAAATCGATGAAGATACATTAATGACAAGGGGTGTCGTAAATACTTTGAGAAAAAATCTCAAACTAGAAAATATGTTATTCGACTACGGAATTAAATTGAATGAAAATTATGTAATAGATGTACAATGTGTTGCAAAAATAGTTCCTTTTGCAGACCAAACCTTTCTTCCTTGGTTTTTTCATGTATTGGCAAGACCTTCAAAACATCCGATAACACGAAATGTTGAACCAGTTTCTTTAAAATATGTTAATGAAATACAGTTTGTTCCGCAAGAAAATGTTGCGCTTTGTCCGATACTCAATTCCTCAAGTAATTCAAATAAAACTGGCTTAGCACCTTTAGTGAGTCTTTCATTACCATTAAATTACGGTAAAAATCCAGAGTTAGTTGAAAATCCAGATGATGAAATAAATCAATTGTGTCTTGCAGGACTTGCGGAAGGATATTTTCAATCGCACTTTAAAAATCGAATAGTATCTGAATTTGCAAACAACCCGGATTCTAAATACAAATCAAAAAGTTCAGAAGAAGGAAAAGTTATGGTTGTCGGAAACGGACAGTTTATTGCAAATAAATACGATTCTATTCAAAAACCAAATACAGAGGAATTTGCCTATTTTCCTAATGAAATTAATGACTTAAGAATGGATCCGGAATTGGCAAAAAGAAGAATTCCTTTATTTTTTGGAAACCAAGAATTTTTTCAAAATTTAGTCGATTATATGATGGGAGATAATTCAGTACTCGATATTCGAAGCAGGCAAATTGACATAAAAGAAATTGATAAAGAAAAAATAAAATTGTATGCTGGATTTTACAAAGTACTAAATATGATTGTTCCAATTGCTATAATCTTATTGCTGTCATTCATTTGGAATATCCTTAGAAAGAAAAAATACCTCAAAAGAAATACAACATATTAATTTAATATATGAATAAAAAACTTGTCATTTTCCTTGGACTTTTTCTAATAATCGCTTTGGGATGGTATACTAAAAAAGCACTTTCTCAAGCTGGAAAATCTGATAGTAATTCACAGTTAATTGACTTTGCAATTCAAGATACAAATTCAATTGATAAAATAATAATCACTGAGTCTGATTCTAAGATACTTGAACTTATTCGAAAAAATGGGAGCTGGGAAACAGCAAAGGGTATTTGCATAAATCAAGAAAGTGTACATTTTATCTTAGAAGCTATCGGAAAAATATCCTTTAAGGGGTACTTATCCGAAAAAGCTCAGACAAAATTCACTGAATTAATGTCAGCTAGCTACAAAAAAGTGGAGATTTTTCAAAATGGCGAATGGTCAAAAACATGGTACATTGGCCCGCCAACACCTGATCATTATGGACAAATTATGCTTTTAGAAACTGAAGAAGCTGGGAAAAGTTCTTATCCGGTTATGATGAGTATTTCTGGAATGAATGGTATAATTGAACCTCGTTTTTTTGCAGATGAACGCAAATGGATTTGCACTTCTATTTTTAACTTAGAAATGAATGAAATTTCAAAAGTTGATATAAAGTACCCTAAAGAATCGTACCGTAATTTTACAATTTTACAGAAAGGAAGAAGTTTTTCTGTTATGCAAGATCATAAACCATTTACATCGATAGATACTGCAAATGTTTTTCGCTACTTACAGAACTATAAAAAAATACATTTCAATATTCCAAATTATGAATTATCAAAAAAACAATGCGATAGTCTTCATAAATCAACGCCTTTTTGTATTCTTAAACTA
>JBIKOE010000044.1:0-17153 GCA_044358215.1 Crocinitomicaceae bacterium | reverse complement strand
AAGATTGCTCTGTTCTTTTTACATTTGTTAAAAAAGGAAATAAAGCTACATTTATTGGTAAATTCAGTGTGGATAGAACGGATTTTGGAGTTGGTAAAAAAGGAGATGATGTATCCGAAACTTTAAATATAATGGCAACAATTCCAGTAACATTAAATAAATAAAAAATTGATGATAAAATACACCTTACTTGCACTTATTTCCGGAGTGTTATCTGGATTTGGCTCTTATTTATATGCTTCTGTTTATCAAGAATTAACGGTAATAGATTATAGCGCATTTATTCCCTCAAGCTCCATTTTTATTTCATGCTTCGTAGGCTGTATTTTAGCATCAGCTGGTCATGCTCTTTTTGTAAAATTCTTACCAAAAATCGGTGACATTATCTTTGGTTTCTTATTTGTCATCATTAGTTTTATAAGTATCTTGGGGGTTTTTAAAGCAACTTTACCAGAAAATGATGATGAAAGTTTTTACTATTTGATTTATGGTTTTGCCATACCAATGCATTTCTTCCCCATCGTAGTTTGGAATACAATTAAACCGATATTTATTAGAAAATGATTTTCCAAAAGATCTTTACGTTCCAGTGAAATGGATCATTTTTTTTCTATATGTTCTTTTAGAATTACGATTAATCGTTAAAATAACAAGAAATTAACCCAATCAAACATAAAAATGAGTTACTTGCGCCCTGAAATAACTAACGCGTACCAGTAAACATGCATCAAATTTTGAGTAACAGCCATAATACCAAGCAACTATGTTAAGACAACCAAAAATTTCGGTGCTAATGGCTGTATACAATACCGATTTTTCTTACATCAAAAGAGCAATTGATTCAGTATTAATTCAGGATTTTCAAGATTTCGAGCTCATTATTATCGACGATGGTAGTACTGTTACTAATCGGGAATCTTTGTTGCAATACGCTCAGAAAAACGAAGATAAAATAGTCTATATCCGACATAGTAACCGAGGTCAATCAGAATCAATTAATCGCGGTGTTTTAAACAGTATAGGTGAATTTATAACCATACTAGATGGTGACGATGAATATAAATCGAATCATTTAAGCTCTTGTCTTCGAGAGATAAAAGAGGAAGATTTGATTTGTTCCACCACTGAAACAATCGTTGATACGAACGACGATTTTTTTGTTCCAGATAAAAATGATCTAACAAAACTCATTCATTTAGATGAAACGATCCTCTTTGGAACATTATTCGGACGTAAAAAAGTATTTTCAAGCTTTTCCTTTAAAAGTGGCTTCGCTGCCGATGCTGATTTTTACGAAAGAGCAAAAACTCAGTTTCGCGTAAAAAAAGTAGACCTGAGAACGTATATTTATCACAGAAATATTCCAAATAGTATTTGTTCAACCATTAAAAAAGAGAACCTGATCAATTTCAATTCTTGACCTATGGCTTTCGAAATTCGCCGTTTTCGTCCAAACACTAATGTTATTATGGCATGCCATATTACTGGAGTCTATGATGTAAATCGCACTACAACACTTGATAATGATAATTATGAATTGGTGCGTGATTGGGCTGAATCTGTCGCGAAACAACAACTACAAGGCATAATTTTTCATAACAATTTCACCTTGGAAACCTGCGAAAAATTCAAAAATGACTATATTTCTTTCATCAAAATAGATTACAACAATCAATTTAATCCCAATGTCTATCGGTATTTTGTGTACAATGATTTTCTGCAAAACCATGTACAGTTCTTCAAAAGTATTTTCGTTACTGATATAACAGATGTTACGCTGCTTAATAATCCATTTATTGATTCCTATTTTATTGAAAATCCGACAGCTATTTTTTGTGGTGACGAGCCAAAAACACTCAATAATGATTGGATGAGAGATCATTCTACCAATCTGCGTAAAAACATAAGCGATTATGCCGAATATGAAAGTAAGTTTGGATCTGAAACTCTTTTAAATTGCGGAGTTATAGGAAGTAAAGCTCCAATAATTTTTGATTTCATTAAAAAGTTATGCGCTATCCACGAATATGCCAATAGTGCAAACCAAACAGCGTTTACAGGTGATATGGGAGCGTTTAATTATTTAGCAAGAACACAATTTAATGAACATTTGAGACACGGTGCGCCCGTTAATACCGTATTTAAAATGTATGAAACAGAACGCCAAGATTGCTGGTTTAGACATAAGTAATTTTTTTAAGGGGCCTCCAAAAAACAATTATTTGAAGGTCAATTATGCGACCATGGAAGCAGCAAAAAGCATTCAGCAAATTAAGAGTCCCTTTGATGATTTATAAAAATAAAGAATTACCTTTAGGATAAATAAACGAAATAAACCTTCGGCAATCTATCTATTTTTGGGTGTATTAAATCTTACAGTATGGGATTCGAAAAATTACTTCTTGTAAATTCAAATTCTTTAGTAGGAAATATTGAGTTGCGTACAAATGGTATAATTGTACATATTTCTCAACGATACCATCGTTTTTCATGGGTTCTTCCATATTATCGCTTTTCTGTATTTCAATCAGAGGGTTTTACGTTTCATGACTATGGAGAATATATTCGTTTCTCGTTAGATGCTTATTTCGAAAAAAATAAAAACTTTTTGAAACGCATGTTTAAGGCCAAAGAACAAATTATCTGATAGCAACACCAAAAAATTTCTAAATTCTATGGAATTAAATTTTAAAGTAACTTTATCTAAATTAAAAAAGATAATTTGAATACTAAAGAATTTAAAAATGTGGCATGACTATTAACTCTCCGTTAAGTTTTATTATCTTTGATTGATAAATATATCATACTATGAAAAATTTATTTTTAATTTTCTTCTTAAAAATTTCAATTTGCTTGTATGGACAATCAACTATTATTATCAAGCAAAAAAATGGTAAAAAATTAGAGGTTGCTAAAAGTGATTTAGCAAATGATATGACTTGGAACACTGCAAAAAAAGTTTGTGAGAAGTTAGACGCAGGATGGAGAATGCCTACTAGAGAAGAATTAAATGAGCTTTATTTAAATAAAGATAAAATTGGTGGTTTTCAGCATAAGTATTATTGGAGTACTTCTGAGTATGCTGTAGACAAATATAAATATGGTAAGGCATGGATACAAAATTTTAAACATGGATATCAATTTGGATATGACTTTGCAAACTATGGATTTCATAAACTCAAAGTTAGACTTGTAAAAGATGTAACCTTTGTTAATTGATCTTTTTAATTCTATCTGCATTTATAGTAAATTCTAAATGATTACTAGTAATAGTGCGGCTTAAACTTTTTAAAAAACCTATAAGTTAATCTCTTGCCGAGAATGAGAAATATGACAATTATTTAAATTTCACTATTTTTACTATAAAATATACTGTATGAAAAACTTTTTTATTTTTATTTTTTTAAATTTTGTATGCTTTGCATTTGGGCAGACAGCTGAAGAATTTTACAAGAATGGTTTTGAAAAACAAGAATCGCAAGATTATCTAGGAGCTATTGCAGATTGTAATTCAGCACTTGAAATTGAACCTAAAAAAGTCCAGGTTTATTATTTGAGAGGGCTAGCAAAATATAAATTAGAGGATTATAAAGATGCAATAAATGATTTCAATATGGCATTAAAATTAAATAAATCAGCAAGACAATCCTATTATCTAAGAGGATTAGCAAAATATAAATTAAATGATTACAAAGGAGCTTTAACTGATTATAATACTGCTATCAAATTCTATCCAGCTAATGGAGGTGCTTACTATAACAGAGGCCTGCTTAAAGTCTATTTAAAAGATTATAAAGGTGCCATTCTAGACTATGATAAAGCTATTAAATACAGCAAGAATAATAGGGCTTTTATATACACAAAAAGAGGAATTGCAAATAAAGAAATAAATAATTTCGAAGGTGCTTGCTTGGATTGGAAAAAAGCAATTGAGTTAGGAGATGCTAAATCTGAAGAACTAATTAAAAACTATTGCAAGTAATTATTTTTTGCTATTCTATCTATTACCATTGTTTTACATTAAAAATAATCTATAAATTTTAATATCTTACTCCTAAAAAAATGAATACTTACGAATGTAAAAAATGTGGAATGTCAGTTAATGCTCAATGTGGCAAATGTGATCTTCCTCTAGAAAATGCCCATTTAACTTTGGATAATGGTGTTGTAGTTCAAATATCACAATGCCCTGGCTGCGCAGGAAAGATAAAATCACCGCAATGTTGTGGCGCAGATATGAATTGCGATTTAAGCTAAGTAAAAGCCTCCAGAAACAAGATTTAGTTATTTGTTAAAGTCCTGCCTAAATTATTCCTAACTTTGTATCCTAAAGCAAAGAACATATGTATCCAGCAGAAATGGTATTACCAATGAAAGAAGACTTAACAAATGTGGGCTTCGAACAACTAATCGATTCTGAATCAGTTGATCAGTTTTTAACACAGGACTCAGGTACAATGTTAGTTGTAGTAAACTCTGTTTGTGGCTGTGCTGCGGGAAATATGCGCCCTGGTGTAAAATTATCGTTGCAACACTCGAAAAAACCGGAGATTCTTACAACAGTTTTTGCAGGAGTAGATACAGATGCAGTAAGTCAAGCAAGGAAATATTTTTTACCTTACCCTCCTTCATCTCCTTCCATTGCGCTTTTTAAAGATGGAAAATTAGTTCATTTTTTAGAACGACATCACATTGAAGGTGGGAGCGCGCAAATGATAGCAGCTAATCTTGCTGCTGCTTATGATGCTTATTGCTAAACTAGAGTTTTAAGCAGGATAAAAAGGAGCGATCATTAGGTAAACAACAACACCCGTTACAGCAACATAAAGCCAAATAGGAAACGCAAACTTATTCCATTTTTTATGTCTTTCAAAATCTCCTTCCCAAGCAAATAAGTAGGTTAAAAGTACAATGGGGATAACAGCAATACTCAATAGTATATGAGAAATAAGAATAAAGTAATAAGCTGCAGGATACTTACCGCCGTAACTTGTCGGGTCTGAGGTCATGTGATAAGCAATGTATAAAAGAAGAAATAAAATAGATAGCAAGAGGCATATTCGTATAAAAAACCGATGCTGGACAATATTCTTCCTTTTTACAGCTAGAAGTGCGAGGATTAAGAAAAATGCAGTTAATGCGTTAAGTCCTGCATAAATTCTAGGAAGAAAACCAAGATCTATTCCCGTTATTTTAACTTTAAATAAGGCCGCAACGACAAGAGGAACAACTATAGCAACAGCTAAAATTATTTTTCGAACGATTGCAACTTTTTCTTTAGGGAGTTGTGTTATACTCATATTTTAGTAAATCAAAAATGTCTTGTTTAAGACGTTTATATTCATTTTTATTAACTGATAAATCAAAATTAGTCACTTCATAAACTCCTCTCACAATTCCTTTTTTGTCAACCAATGTAAAGGAACCGGAGTGTGCATAGCCCCCTGCAGCTTCATCATCTTTCCCCGCAAAAGTAAGGAAATTATTAATCCCTAATGCGTGGGTTTCAGCTTCATTTCCTGTTAAAAAAGTCCAGTTTTCTGAATTAATTCCATATTTTTTTTTGTAATCTTTTAAAATTGACGGAGTATCATTTTCAGGGTCTATTGTAAAAGACAAAAACTGAATGTGTTTGTTTAGTGCGTATGTTTCCTTATTAAGTTTCTTTAATTGCAAGTTCATTACGGGACAAATAGTAGGGCAACTTGTAAAGAAGAATTCTGCTATCCATATTTTATTTTTGAAATTTTTATTCCCAACAAATATAGAATCTTCATTAAGAAAGCGAAATTCGGGGATTTTTTGAAAGATACTATCGGCAACTTTTTTCCCATTCACCACTCTGTATTCAAGGTCTATCTTACCTAATTTTGGAAGAATTCTTTTAGATTCACAAGCTAAAAAAAAGAGTGCTGAAACTATCAGAATAATCGAATTTCTAATTAGCATTAGTTTCGTTCTTTATCATATTGTTTTTGCAACAGTGCTAAATGCTCTTTCATTCTGCGAAGGAGTCCTTCTTTATTTCCTGGTAAAACCATTCTCAAATGCTGTTGCTTATCTAAAAGTAATACCAACTCCTGAAAACTTTCGCCACCATAATATTGCTTCCCTTTTTGCAATAAACTTTGTCCATTTTCTTTAAAATCATAAACTTTTCGAGTATCTCCTGTTGCAACTATCCAAATTGTTGGATCATATCCTTCAACATAATCTTTTAGTGCTTCTTTAATTGTACTTACTTGCTCTTCTGGAAGGGGATTTCCTAAACCGTCTGTAGCAAAGGAAATGATTCGAACTTGTTTTAATTTCTTGCGTTTATTCTTACGAATGTGTTGGTATAGCATTTGATCGATATGCCAAAAAGAAATAGCGCAATTTTTAGGGCAAGTTGTTTGGATAGTAGTAATCAAAAGAATGTCTCCGTTAAAATCACTAAATTTTAACGCTTCTTTCTTTTTTGCTGAATGATTTATAAAGGAAATATTCTCTACTGCCCCAAAGTCTTTCAGAACTTTAAACTTATGTTGACAACCTCTTGTTGCGATAAAAATTAAGAATAAAGCAGGCCCAAAAAGAATAAGAAAAGCAAAAAGTGATTTTTTTTTGTTTGAAATTTTTTCTCTGATACCCATTATATATTATGCTCCTCCGTATGTTGACCAAGCATCTCCAACTGCCAAAGCTTCCCAAAGGGCAATAAATATTAAGTAGAGGATAAACAAAAAATACGGGATCAAAATCATGTATTTCAGGGACTTTTTCTCATCTCCTAAATGCATAAATACCAAGACAATATAGCTAGCTTTAAATACAGTTAAGATTATAAAACCCCATTTTACAAAGGGCCAAACCCACGAACTTTGCTTAATAAAAGCACCTGTAAAAACCTCTACAACAGTAATAATTGTTAAAAGTAATGTAACCATCCATATCTTTTTACGGATTTCCTTTCCTTTTTCTTCAGAATGATGTGCGTGTAAAGAATATTCAATTAAATCATCTCTTTCCATGAGTGTATGTGTTTAAAATTAAACCAAGTAAAAGAAGGTAAATACAAATACCCAAACTAAATCTACGAAGTGCCAATACAATCCAGTTTTTTCAACCATTTCATAATGGCCTCTCTTTTGGTATGTACCGGAAATTACACCTAGTAAAATAATTATATTAATGATTACACCAGAAAAAACGTGAAAGCCATGGAATCCTGTAATAAAGAAAAAGAATTGTCCATATTGTTGAGGTCCGTATTCATTCTGTTCGAGATTAGCGCCGTAAATTACACGATTTTTTTCTCCTGCATAAACTGCTTCATAATATATTTTCTCTGCTGCCTTCCCTAAAATTGGAGTGTCACCTACTTTATTTTTTGAGCCATCACGTTTGATGATTAATTTCATTTCGTGATCTTTAGCCTTGTTTATTTTTGCGAGAGAACCATCGTGCAAACGAATCATGCCGTCATCATTGATTTTACCATTTACTGCTGCATGCTGAAATTCATGTAATAAATCATCTTTAATCACAGCACCTTTTTTGTGATGTCTCCCTGCCTCTATGACTGTAAAATTTTCAATTTCTCCAAAATGACCTTTAACAATAGCTTGAGAACCGTCTGTTAATTCAATTTTACCAAATTCAGAACCGTGAATAAAATGGCTCCATTCCCATGCTTGCGAACCTACGAAAAAAGCCCCCCCAATAATTGTTGCAATTAACCATTTAACAACACCTTTTTGATTCATACGATGTCCAGCTTCAACGGCCAAAACCATTGTTACAGAAGATACAATTAAAATAAATGTCATCAGGGCAACATAAAGTAGCGGGTAGCCATGACCAAGGAAAGGCATTGAGTTAAATGTTTCTTCACCAATAGGCCAAGCATCTTGAGCATCATGACGGGAAAAACCATAAGCAATAAGAAGCCCACTAAAGGTTAAGGCATCTGACACAAGAAAAAACCACATCATTAATTTGCCATAACTGGTTTGAAATGGTGATTCTTTACCTCCCCAAAGAGTTTTTGAATCAAGCTTAGGTGAATGTTCTGCCATTACTTTTTTTTTGGCGAAATTAATGAATAAAAACTAAAAACAGTAGCAAATATATCCATAAAATACCGAGAAAATGCCAAAAAATTGCAGCAAGTCTTAGCGAAAGATTATTCTCTGAGGTGAATCTCCCTGAAAATGAGTGAATTGATACTTTTACAAGGTATAGAAGTGCAACTAAAACATGAAGTAAATGCAAGAAACTTATTATAAATAAAAAAGAGGATGCTGCATCTGCAGTTTCTGCTGCTTTAATTTGAAGATTAGGCTTAAGAATTTTCCCTTTGTATTTTAAAGTGCGATTCTCATATTGCAATTCTTTTCCTTTGAAATACAACTTAAAATCTTTTCCAAATTCTCCTCTGACAAAAAAATCACCTCTTTTATCTTGCACGTTTTGAGCTAAATAACTTAAGCGCAATTCATCTAAATATTCAAAAGCAACACTATCATTCCGAAACAATAATTTATCTTTTATTATTACAGGATTATTATCTAAGTATAATTGAAAGCTATTTGAATTATTAATTTTTAATGGATTTTGTCTGTCTGTTTTTTCAAATTGAGACATGAAATCTTGATATTCTTCCATGATTTCATTTGAAAATTCTTTTCCATTAATCATAAATTTATTACCGTCAACAGCAATAAACTCTCCTTTGTATTTTACCTCAAAATATTGTCCATATTTTCCATCAGTTACGATAACATGGTTATTTACAGGATGAATTCCGCTATCAATTAATTGGTTATACCCTTTAAATTGAAAATAAATAAAACCCAAGCCTAGAAGAAGAGTTGTAGCCATTAAACTTTTAAGTCTTCCCTGCTTATCTTTTCGTGCAGCAGAAATTGCTAGAATAAAACTCAAACTACTAAGTACAATACATAGTGTGCTTATCCAAAAACCACTTGGTAAAGGATATTTCAACCAAAAGGAATCTCCCATGGTTACAATATAAGCTGAAGTAAATCCAGCAAAAAGCATTACAACACTAAAAATACTAACATAAACAAGGTTCTTTTTCATTTTCTCCTTAACAAGAGGATCCATTTCTTTTTCGTAATTCATTTTCTTTTATTTAGGAATTATAGTTTCTACGCGATCAAAAACATAGACAAATTGTATTATTGGAAGATAAACAAATGAGGCGAACATAAGTTTACGAGCATCTGCAGTTTCACAATTAACAAATAATTTGTAAGCATATAAAAAGAAAAGAATTCCTAAACCTGCTGCTACATAAAGTGTCAAAGGCCCTGTCCATCCCAAAAGCCACGGCACTAAACTAAATGGAATCAACGCCAAAGAATAGGCCATTATTTGAAAAGCTGATGCTTTTGATCTTCCGGACTTTGAAGGCAGCAAAGAAAACCCTGCAAGTTTGTAATCATCGTATAAAACCCATGCTATTGCCCAAAAATGAGGAAATTGCCAAGTAAATTGAACAAAAAATAGAATTCCTGGAAGGAAGCCAAAATGATCCGTTGCGGCAATTGCTCCCAAAAATGGTGGAATAGCCCCTGGAAATGCACCTACTAAAACTGCCCAAGGACTTACACGTTTCATCGGCGTATAAATGAAAACATAAGTTACAAAAGCTAAAAAACCCAAAGCAGCACTTTGCCAGTTAATTAATAAAAGTAAAATTGTGCCTATAATGAGTGAAAAAATACAAATGATATAAGCTTCTTTTAAACTCATCCAGCCTCTGGGTAAAGGACGATTTGCAGTGCGTTTCATTAAAGAATCCAAATCCCGCTCCCATATTTGATTTGCTCCATTTGATGCTGCTGTCACCAATGTTCCTCCTAAGAGCAAATAAAAAATTTCCAAAAGGTCACTGCCTCCTGCAAATAAATAACCTGAAAGCGCAGAAAGAATAACTAAAAAAGAAAGCCGAAACTTTGTAAAGATCAAGTATATTTTAAAATGTGAAGGCTTGGGGCTAAGGTTTTCAGTCATCGGCGACAAAATTACAAATAAAAACAAAGTCGCAATGATGATTTATCTTGTTAAATCGCTATTTATTTTATGTCAAAATTAATTCCTGATTAAGAAATTGAATCACTTGAAAAAACTAACTTTGTCAGAAATCAACTAACAAAAAAAATGGCGCTAATAAAAGCATGTAAAGGGATTTTACCGCAATTTGGCAAAGATTGTTATTTAGCAGAAAATGCAACTGTTGTCGGAGATGTAATTATGGGAGATCTTTGTTCAGTATGGTTTTCTGCAGTTATTCGTGGTGATGTTAACTCCATTCGAATTGGAAACAAAGTTAACATTCAAGATGGCGCTGTTCTACACTGCACCTATGAAAAAACGAAGGTTATTCTTGGAGATCATGTTTCTATTGGGCACAATGCACTTGTCCATGGCTGTACTATTGAAGACAATGTCTTAATTGGAATGGGAGCAATAATTATGGATAATTGCTACATTGAATCAAATTGTATAATTGCTGCTGGAGCTGTTCTTCTTGAAAACACACGAGTCGAAGCATGGAGTATTTATGCAGGTATTCCTGCAAAAAAGGTGAAAACACTTTCTCCAGAATTATTTGAAGGGGAGGTGCAACGAATTGCCTCAAATTATGTAATGTATTCGGGATGGTTTAAAGAATAATTCAATTGAAGCGGTTTAAATCTTAACTGTTAATTTCTCAAACCCACTTTCAATAAGCGCTTTATTTTTAATTACTGCAATCATTTTAGTACTTTCGAATTACCTTAAAAAGTATTGATGCAAGACGCGAGTGAATAAAATCTTAAAAAGTTCTCTATCTTCGTCATTCAAAATACCTTCAAATGAAATACGATAGAATAAATTCAAGTTTATATATATCAAATCGCAAAAAATTCTCCGAAAAAATGCTAGAGGGAACGCTTGCGGTTTTCAATTCCAATGATATTTATCCGATTAGTGCAGATAGCACAATGCCTTTTCAGCAACACAGAGATATTTTATATTTGTCAGGTGTAGATCAAGAAGAATCAATTTTATTGATTTTTCCTAACGCGAGTAACCCTGCTCACCGAGAAATTTTATTTTTAAAAGAAACTAGTGACCTAATTGCAATTTGGGAAGGCGAAAAACTCACAAAGGAAACCGCTTTTCTTACTTCAGGAATCAAAACAGTTTACTGGCTGCCGCAGTTTCCTGCAATTTTTAAACAACTCATGTCAGAGGCAGTAGGAATTTACCTTAATACAAACGAACATCTTCGTGCTAACACTGAAGTTGAAACGCGAGAAGATCGTTTTATTTCAAAAGTACGTCAAGATTATCCAGCACATATTGTCCATAAAGCTGCACCAATAATGCATAAAATTCGCTCTATAAAAGATGCAATTGAACTAGAATTGATGCAAAGGGCTTGCAAAATTACAGAGGCGAGTATTCTTCGCTTATTGAAATTTATTAAACCCGGAGTTTGGGAATATGAAATTGAGGCGGAATTAGCACATGAATTTTTACGAAATCGTTCTAAAGGTTTTGCTTACACGCCAATTATTGCTTCAGGAAAAAATGCCTGTGTTCTGCATTACATTGAAAATAATCAGCTCTGCAAAGATGGGGAGGTTATTTTATTGGATGTCGGTGCTGAATATGCAAATTACTCTTCCGATTTAACACGCTGTATTCCTGTAAATGGTAGATTTACCGCCCGACAAAAAGCAGTTTATAATGCCGTTTTACATGTTAAAACAGAAGCTGAAAAATTATTGGTTCCAGGAACAATAATGGCGGAATACCATAAGCAAGTTGGAAACTTAATGGAAGAGCAATTAGTAAATTTAGGATTGCTCTCCATGGACGATATTAAAAATCAAAAAGCAGATTGGCCGGCCTACAAAAAGTATTTTATGCATGGGACATCTCATTTCATAGGTCTTGACACGCATGATGTTGGACTTTGGCATGAGCCAATTTCAGAGGGAATGGTATTTACCTGCGAGCCGGGGATTTATATTCCAGAGGAAGGTTTGGGTATTCGTTTGGAAGATGATTTAGTTGTCCAAAAGTCTGGTGCGCCATTTAATTTAATGAAAGATATTCCTTTACAAGCTGATCACATTGAAGAATTGATGAATGCTAATTAATTCGTAATGTTAAATTTCCACGTTTCAGGAGAAGGCAAAACCATTGTTTTCTTACATGGATTTTTAGAATCTCTCACAATGTGGGATTATTTACCACTTCAACAACTCGGGTCTAGAAATATTTTTATTGATCTACCCGGACACGGAAAATCATCATTAACAGATAAATCAGAACATGCAAGCCTAGAATTTATGGCTGATGAGGTGATCGCTGTTCTAGCGCATCTCGAAGTTGCTGAATTTTCCCTTGTTGGCCATTCTATGGGTGCTTATGTTGGTTTGCTAATAAAACAAAAACTTGAATCTTGTAACTTCCTAGTTTTACTCAACTCTAACTTTTGGTGCGACAATGAACAGAAGAAAATAGATCGCCTGAGAGTCGTAAAGATTGTTTTAAAAGCAAAAAACATATTTATAAATGAAGCGATACCCAATTTATTTTGGAAGCCAGAATTACACAAAGATGAAATAAAAAAATTGAAAGATGAAGCACTTAAAATGTCCTCTGAGGCAATCGCTTACACGACCTTAGCAATGCGAGAACGCAAAGATTTTTCGAAAGAAGTCCAACAGAATCAATCAGATTATATACTAATTCACGGCGCGCTTGATAAACTAGTTTCAATCTCAGATTTAGAAAGCAGAATTAATTCTAGAAAGCAGCTACATATAATTACAAATGCCGGTCACATGTCTCATATTGAAAATAGTGATGAGATAATGGAGGTTTTATATAAAATATTTTTTTAGTTTGGGTTTAACCAACTTTCCAATTCATCTAAAGCTTGGTAAATAATTAGGGATTTATCGTAAATTTGCCATCTTACAAGGAAAATTCGCATGAACGATAAATATAACGAGTACAAAGGCTTAAACCTTCCAAATGTTGCAAAAGAAATTTTAGAGAAATGGCAAAATGAGTCCATTTTTGAAAAGTCGATTGCGCTGCGTGAAGGAAATCCTTCTTTTGTATTTTTTGAAGGACCTCCGTCTGCAAACGGTTTGCCGGGAATTCATCATGCAATGTCCCGATCTATTAAAGATATATTTTGTCGCTATAAAACACTAAAAGGATTTCAAGTTAAGAGAAAAGCTGGTTGGGATACACACGGACTTCCAGTGGAATTAGGTGTTGAGAAGGAACTGGGAATTACAAAAGAAGATATTGGAACAAAAATTTCTGTAGATGAATACAACAATGCCTGCAAAAAGGCAGTAATGCGCTACACTGATATTTGGAATGACTTAACAGAAAAAATGGGATATTGGGTCGATATGGAGAATCCGTATGTCACTTTTGAGCCAAAATACATGGAATCTGTTTGGTGGTTATTAGCGCAATTGTATAACAAAGGATTAATTTACAAGGGATATACAATTCAACCGTATTCTCCAAAAGCAGGAACAGGACTTTCATCGCATGAATTAAACCAACCAGGTTGCTATAAAGATGTAAAAGATACGACGGTTGTTGCACAATTTAAACTCCTTTCAAATCAAACTCTTCCTACAGAATATGGGATTGTAGCATCAAAAACTGCTTGTTTTTTTCTTGCTTGGACTACAACTCCATGGACTTTACCCTCAAATACTGCTTTGGCTGTTGGTCCGTCAATTCAATATGTATTAGTTGCCACATTTAATCAATATACATTTGAAGCAATTCATGTTATTTTAGCTGAAAAATTAGTTTCTTATCAATTCAGCAAAGGCTTTCACGCTGTAGATGCTATTTCAGAATTAGCAAGCTACAAACCAGCTGATAAATCAATACCATTTTATGTTATAGGAACGTGTCAAGGCAAAGATTTAGTAGGATTAAAATACGAGCAGTTGCTGCCTTATTGTCTTCCGGCTGAAAATCCTGAACGTGCTTTCTGTGTTATTCCTGGAGATTTTGTAACTACAGAAGATGGAACAGGAATTGTTCATACGGCGCCTACATTTGGAGCTGACGATGCTAAAGTTGCTGCAGAAGCTGGTGTTCCAGCACTTCTTATTCAAGATGAAAAAGGGAATCTTGTTCCGCTTGTAGATTTACAAGGGCGCTTTAGACCTGAAGTTACAGACTTCGCTGGAATGTATGTGAAGAATGAGTACTATGATGATGGAACAGCTCCAGAACGCTCAGCAGATGTTCAAATTGCCATCAAACTTAAAGAAGAAAATCGTGCTTTTAAAGTCGAAAAATACGAGCACAACTATCCTCATTGTTGGAGAACTGACAAGCCCGTTTTGTATTATCCAATGGATTCATGGTTTATTCGTGTTACGGATAAAAAAGACCGAATGGTTGCTTTAAACAATACTATTAATTGGAAACCAGAAGCAACCGGAACTGGTCGCTTTGGAAAATGGTTAGAAAATGCAAACGATTGGAATTTGTCGCGCTCTCGCTATTGGGGGATTCCAATTCCAATATGGTCAACAGAAGAGGGAGATGAACGAATTTGCTTTGGCTCTGTTGAAGAATTAAAAACTGCCTGCGAAAAATCAGTAAAAGCAGGATTTATATCGAGCAATCCCTTTGAGAATTTTGAGCTTGGAAACATGTCGAAAGAAAATTACAGTAAAATTGATTTACACAAACACTTAGTTGATCAGATTATTTTAGTTTCTCCAAGTGGCAAGCCAATGAAAAGAGAAGCAGATTTAATTGATGTTTGGTTTGATTCAGGCGCGATGCCTTATGCACAATGGCATTACCCTTTTGAAAATAAAGATTTAATTGATAATGGAACTGCTTTTCCTGCAGATTTTATTGCAGAAGGAGTGGACCAAACAAGAGGATGGTTTTATACATTACATGCTATTTCAACAATGGTTTTTGATTCGGTAGCCTATAAAAATGTGGTTTCTAATGGACTTGTTTTAGATAAAAACGGACAGAAAATGTCAAAAAGATTAGGGAATGCAGCTGATCCTTTTACAACACTTGAAAAATATGGCCCCGATGCAACGCGTTGGTATATGATAACGAATGCGCAACCTTGGGACAACCTCAAGTTTGATTTAGATGGAATTACGGAGGTGCAACGCAAGTTTTTCGGTACGCTTTACAATACTTATTCTTTCTTTGCTCTGTATGCAAATGTCGATAAATTCGATTTTTCTGGTGCCGAGGTCCCATTGGCAGAACGACCTGAAATTGACCGTTGGGTCTTATCAAAATTAAATTCTTTAATCCAAGATGTCGACGATGCCTATGGTTCTTATGAGCCAACAAAAGCCGGGAGATTAGTTCAGGACTTTGTAACAGATCAACTTTCTAATTGGTATGTTCGACTTTGTCGCAGAAGATTTTGGAAAAATGACGACCCAAAAGATAAAGTATGTGCTTATCAGACGCTTTATTCCTGTTTGGAAACAGTTGCGCTTCTCGCTGCCCCAATTGCACCATTTTACATGGATCGTTTGTTTTTAGATCTTAATCTTGTTTCCAAAAGAATAATTTGTGCCTCTGTTCATTTGGCGGACTTTCCAAGTTTGAACAAGTCATCTATTGACAAGAAATTAGAGATTCAAATGGAATTAGCACAGCAAGCATGTTCCTTGGTCTTAGGATTGAGAAAGAAGCATTCTTTACGCGTTCGGCAACCTTTACAAAAAATACTGATTCCAGTTCTTCAAAAAGAAATGGCTGAGGATTTTCAACATATGAAAGAATTGATTTTATCCGAAGTCAATGTCAAAGAATTGGAATTACTTACAGAAGGAACAGCTTTACTTGTAAAAAATATAAAACCCAATTTCAAGACAATCGGTCCGAAATATGGAAAACAAATGAAAGATATTGCATCTTTGGTTGCACAATTTTCGCAACAAGACATTACAGAAATTGAGAAAACAGGAAAGTGGAATACTGTTATTGATGCATGTGAAATAAATTTGGACATGGAAGATTTTGAGATTTCAGCACAAGACATTCCTGGTTGGTTGGTTGCTTCTGAAGGTGGAATAACTGTTGCGCTAGATACAACACTAAGTCCAGAATTAAAAAATGAAGGAATTGCAAGGGAAATAGTAAACAGAATCCAAAATTTACGCAAAGATTCAGCCTTTGATGTAACGGATAGAATTCGATTAAAAATAAATACCAGCGAGGCAATACAGACTGCCATTTCAGCTAATATCAGCTATATCTGTGATGAGGTTTTAGCGAATGAGATTTCTTTTGAAGCGCTACCAAATTCTGCTTTTTGCACGGATATTGAGGCTGAAAAAGACACTTATATTGCTATTCAAAAACAATAATTTACTATATTTGAATCTATGCAAAAAAGTGGAAATTGGTTATTTGACGGAAAAGAAATCCAAACTAAAGAGGGAACTTTTGTAAAATGGTACGACCATCAATTTTTTCTTTTGATGCACAATGGAAAAAAATACCATGGCGAAATAATCAAAAATGATTCCGAGAACAATCACTTAACAATAAAAATAAATCAACGAATTTTTGAGGTTAAAAGAAAGGGAGAATTAGATGAATTAATTACTTCCCTGGGTTTAGACAAGCAGAAAGTCAAAAAATTAAAAGAATTACAAGCTCCAATGCCAGGTAGAGTTTTAAAAATTTTCGTTAAAAAAGGGGATGAAATTCAAATTGGAGAAAATGTACTATCGCTTGAAGCTATGAAAATGGAAAATGTACTTAAAGCTGAAGGAGTTGGTGTTGTAGGTGCTATTTTAATCAGTGAAGGAGATGTCGTTGATAAAGGGACAGTACTAATTGAATTTATTTAATTTTAAAGCAGGCAAGATTTGCTGCAATAAAGTCCCAGAATTTGTTATCTCAGTCAAATTATCTGCTAATTCCTTTCCGTTTAAATTGATTTGAATTCCTCCAGCAAAGATTGGTATTCCATTTGTATCTTCTTTTAATTTTCGGAAATAGTTTTTCAAAAAACTTAGGTCAACTGCAGTTAACCAAGCGCTTAGAATTGCCTTGGGTTTAATTGTTTTAATGCAATCTACCAATGAGTCATAAGG
>JBIKOE010000043.1:0-17171 GCA_044358215.1 Crocinitomicaceae bacterium | reverse complement strand
CATGTGATTCCATGCGCAAATGGAACAGATGCTCTTCAAATATCAATGATGGCACTTGGTCTCAAGCCAGGAGATGAGGTTATTACACCTTCATTTACGTATATCGCAACGACAGAAGTAATTGCGCTTTTGGGCTTAAAGCCTGTTTTTGTTGAAGTAAATCAAGAAACATTCTGCATGGATGCTAGCAAATTAGAAGCTGCAATTACTCCAAGAACCAAGGCAATTGTCCCAGTTCATTTGTATGGACAAGCTGCAGATATGAACGCAATTATGGCGATTGCAAAAAAACATAAGCTTTTTGTGATTGAAGATAATGCTCAGGCAATTGGATCTGATTACCATTTATTGGATGGATCACTTGTTAAAACAGGAACAATTGGCGATATCGGTTGTACATCATTTTTCCCATCAAAAAACTTAGGTTGTTATGGCGATGGTGGAGCAATTTGTACAAATGATGATCTACTTGCGGAAAAATTACGAATGATTGCAAATCATGGACAAAGCAAACGCTATTACCATGATGTAGTAGGCTGCAACTCAAGATTAGATAATATCCAAGCTGCAGTTTTACGAATAAAATTACGACAATTGGATAATTATATTGACGCAAGAAGAGAAGTAGCTGATTTTTATGATGCTTTTTTTGGAGCGATAGAGGGTGTAAAAATCCCATTTCGAGCGGATGATTCAAAACATGTTTTTCATCAATATACTTTGACATTAGAAGGACATAATCGCGATGGATTGAACGAATTTTTAGCAAGTAAAGATATTCCATCAATGATTTATTACCCGGTTCCTGCTCACAGACAAAAAATGTTTGAGGAATTTGGGAGCGCATCTACAGATTTACCAATTACAGATTGGTTAACCTATCGAGTAATATCTTTGCCAATTCATACAGAAATGGATATTGAACAATTGGAGTTTATTACAAAAAATGCAGCAGAATACCTCACATTAAAAAAGTAATTAAGATCGTATGACCAAAATAGCAGTTGTAGGAACAGGATATGTTGGTTTAGTTACTGGGACTTGTTTTGCTGAAACAGGAAATCAAGTTATTTGCATAGACATTGATGCCGATAAAGTAGAGAAGATGAAAAATGGCATCATTCCAATTTATGAGCCGAATTTAGATACAATTTTTGAGCGAAATATATCAGCAAAAAGACTTTCTTTTACTACTTCTTTAGAAGATGGAATTAAGGATGCTGAAATTATATTCTTGGCCTTACCGACTCCACCTGGTGAGGATGGTTCAGCAGATTTATCTTATATTTTAGGCGTAGCGGAACAACTAGGAAAAATCATTACAGAATATAAAGTGATAGTAGATAAAAGTACAGTTCCAGTTGGAACTGCAGAAAAAGTTCACGCTGTAATAGCCAAAAATACCCAAGTTGATTTTGCTGTTGTTTCAAATCCAGAGTTCTTAAGAGAAGGATTTGCAGTTAGTGATTTCATGAAACCTGATCGAGTTGTTATTGGAACCCGAGATGAGCGCGCAAGAAAAGTCATGGAGAGTTTGTATCGGCCATTTGTTCGACAAGGAAATCCAATATATTTCATGGATGAAAAATCTGCAGAGTTAACAAAATATGCCGCAAACTCATTTTTAGCAACCAAAATTACCTTTATGAATGAGGTTGCTAATTTTTGTGAATTAGTTGGAGCGGATGTTGATCAAGTTCGTATTGGAATAGGTTCTGATACGCGAATTGGCAAGCGATTTTTATTTCCTGGTATTGGATACGGTGGATCTTGCTTTCCTAAAGATGTCAAAGCTTTAGTAAAGTCTGGGGAGGACCTCAACTTTAAATTTGAAATTTTATCTGCTGTACTAAAAGTAAATCAGCAGCAGAAAACAATTTTATTTCCTAAAATTAAAAATTTCTTTCGTGGCGATTTATCAGGTAAAAAAATTGCTGTTTGGGGCTTAGCGTTTAAACCAGATACAGACGACATTCGTGAAGCTCCAGCTTTATTTTTGATAGAAGCTCTTTTAGATGCCGGTGCAAATATTAGTGCTTATGATCCTGAAGCTCTGCCAAATGTAAAAAATAGTTTAGGTGCTAAAATAGACTATGCGAGTGATGAATATTCAGCTTTATCCGGTGCAGATGCGCTTTTGATTTGTACAGAATGGGGGATTTTTAGAAATCCAGATTTTACAAGAATGAAATCTTTAATGAAAGATGCCGTTTTATTTGATGGAAGAAACTTATTTGATATTATTGAAATGAATGATAAAGGATTTTATTATTGTTCTATTGGTCGAAAAGTAATTGGAAAATAGATGAAACGTGTATTAATTACAGGTGCTGCAGGTTTTTTAGGCTCTCATTTATGTGATCGCTTCATAAAAGATGGTTACCATGTCCTAGCAATGGATAATCTAATTACAGGTCGTTTAAAGAACATCGAACATTTGTTTCATTTGGAACATTTCGAGTTTCATAACAATGATGTTTCAAAATTCATTAATGTTTCTGGAGATTTGGATTATATATTACATTTTGCATCTCCAGCAAGCCCCATCGATTATCTAAAGATTCCGATTCAAACGCTAAAAGTTGGCTCCTTGGGTGTACACAATTGTTTAGGTCTGGCAAAAGCTAAAGGTGCAAGAATATTAATCGCTTCAACTTCTGAGGTTTATGGTGATCCAACTGTTCATCCACAATCTGAAGAATATTGGGGAAATGTAAATCCTGTTGGACCGAGAGGTGTTTATGATGAGGCCAAACGTTTTCAGGAAGCAATAACAATGGCTTACCATAATTTTCATGGTTTAGAAACACGAATTATCCGTATATTCAACACTTACGGTCCTCGAATGCGTTTAAATGATGGCAGGGTTCTTCCAGCTTTTATTGGACAGGCATTGCGTGGGGAAGATTTAACGATTTTTGGCGATGGTTCTCAAACGAGGTCTTTCTGCTATGTAGATGATTTAGTGGAAGGCATTGTTCGCTTACTTTTAAGCGATTATGTTTATCCCATAAATGTTGGCAATCCTTCTGAAATAACAATTTCGCAGTTTGCTGAAGAAATCATTCAATTGACAGGTACAAAACAAAGTATAATTTACAAGGATCTTCCTGTTGATGACCCAAAACAGCGACAACCAGATATTAGTAAAGCAAGAGAGATTTTAAAGTGGGAACCAAAAATTAATCGAGCTGAAGGATTAAAGGTGACATACGAATATTTTAAAGGTTTATCGAAAGAGGAACTTTTTGAATCAAATCATTATAACTTTGATACATACTTAAAGAAATAAAAATGGTATATTTTGCTCATGAAACTGCAATAATTGATGATGTTTGCCAAATTGGTGCTGGAACCAAAATCTGGCATTTTTCGCACCTTATGTCAAATTGTGTCTTAGGTTTAAATTGTAATCTAGGTCAGAATGTTGTTGTTTCGCCAAATGTAATTTTAGGAAACAATGTAAAGGTTCAAAACAATGTTTCTATTTATACTGGAGTAATTTGTGAAGACGATGTTTTTCTTGGTCCATCAATGGTTTTTACAAATGTCATGAATCCCAGAAGTGCGGTAAATCGAAGAGAACAATATACTAAAACTACTGTTAAAAAAGGAGCGAGTATTGGTGCAAATGCAACTATTGTTTGTGGAAATGATATTGGAGAATTTGCTTTTATTGGAGCTGGTTCTGTAGTTACAAAAGAGGTTCCGGCTTATGCACTTGTAGTTGGTAATCCTGCACGTCAGATTGGTTGGATGAGCGAAAATGGGCAACGTCTGATTTTTGATGAAAATGGTTTCGCTATTTGCTCAGAAAGCAATGAAAAATATGAATTAAACAATAAAAAAGTAAGGAAATTAGAAGATGACAAATAATTCAAAAATACGTTTCGTTGTTATTGGTGCTGGACATATTGGAAAGCGTCATGCAGAAATGATTCGAAGAGATGCAGAAGGAGAATTAGTCGCAATGGTCGATATTAGATCTAAAAAAGAATGTGCCGCGGAAGACTTTGATGTGCCCTTTTTTAGCACAATGGAAGAACTTTTTGCAAGCAGTTTAGAATTTGATGTTGTCAATGTATGTACACCAAATGGTTTACATGCCGAACAATCATTAAAAGCTTTAGAAGAAAAGAAAAATGTTGTTTGCGAGAAACCAATGGGCTTAACAAAAGAAAGCTGTGAGAAAATCCTTTTCAAAGCGCTCCAAGAATCAAAACATGTTTTTTGTGTAATGCAAAATCGGTATTCTCCGCCTTCAGAGTGGATTAAATCAGTAATAACTGACGGTTTACTTGGCGAAATTTATATGGTTCAATTGAATTGTTATTGGAACCGTGATGATCGTTATTATAAGTCTGGTGGCTGGAAAGGAACAGCAGATTTAGATGGCGGAACGCTCTTTACTCAATTTTCACATTTTATCGATATCATGTATTGGTTATTTGGAGATATAAAAAACATTCAAGGAAAATTTGCAGACTTTAATCATCAAACTACAACTGCTTTTGAAGATTCAGGATTTGTAAGTTTCGATTTTATAAGTGGTGGAATGGGAAGTATAAATTATTCTACTTCTATTGCAAATCAGAATTTAGAATCTTCAATGACAATTATTGGAAAAAATGGCAGCGTAAAAATTGGTGGACAATACATGAATGAAGTTGAAGTATGTGCTATTTCTGACTATGAAATGCCTGTTTTAAAAGAATCAAATCCTGCAAATGATTACGGCCCGTATAAAGGTTCTGCTGCAAATCATAATTATATTATTTCCAACGTTATTAATACTTTAAAAGGCAGAACTTCTCCTACAACAAATGCACTTGAGGGCATGAAAGTGGTTGATATTATTGAACGAATTTACAAAGTGAGAGATAAATCAAATAAATAATAAATTAATGAATAAGGCATTTGAAAAGATAATCCTCGTTTCAGGAGGAGCTGGATTTATTGGCTCTCATGTGATACGTGGCTTATTAAAAAAATATCCGAATTATCAGATTTTAAATGTAGATAAGTTAACATATGCCGGTAATCTGGAAAATTTAAAGGATGTTAGTGATAATAAAAATTACCAGTTTGAAAAAATTGACATTGTAGATGCCGAGGCGCTAAGAGCTGTATTTAAAAAATATGAAGTAACAGATGTAATTCATTTAGCTGCGGAATCTCATGTCGATCGATCGATTGAGGGACCAATGGAATTTGTCTTGACCAATGTTGTTGGCACAGTAAATTTACTTCAAGTGGCAAAAGATTTTTGGGCTGGAGGAGAAAACCACGTGTTTCATCATGTTTCTACTGATGAGGTATTCGGAAGTTTAGGAACGGAGGGACTGTTCACCGAAGAGACTTCCTATGACCCAAGAAGTCCATATTCTGCTTCAAAAGCTTCGTCTGATCACTTTGCTAGGGCTTTTTTTCACACCTATAATTTTCCTATCAAAATGTCTAATTGCTCGAATAATTACGGCAGCCATCACTTTCCAGAAAAATTAATCCCCTTAATGATTCATAATATTCAAAATAACAAAGCTTTACCTGTTTATGGAAAAGGGGATAATATCCGAGATTGGCTTTGGGTGGAAGATCATGCTAGTGCTATTGATGCAATTTTCCACAATGGAAGAATAGGTGAGTCGTATAATGTTGGTGGTCTGAACGAATGGACAAATATCAAGTTGGTAAAGTTTTTATGTCAATTAATGGATAAAAAGTTAAATCGTATAAGCGGAAGCTCTGAAAAATTAATTTCTTTTGTTGGCGATAGAGCAGGGCATGATAAACGCTATGCCATCGATGCTTCAAAATTAGAGCGGGAACTTGGGTGGAAACCATCTATAACTTTTGAAGAAGGATTGGAAAAAACAGTTGACTGGTACCTTGAAAATCAAGATTGGGTAAAAAAAGTAACAAGTGGCGAATATCAAGAGTACTATCAGAAAATGTACACTGAAAGGTAGATTTGACATTTTCAATAAAAACTACAAATTAGAAACTCATGCAGGCATTAAAAAGCAACTTATCTAAGCGCTTTGGTGAATCAATTCAGCCCTTAAAAAATTCATTTGGTGAATTTCTGTATGTTAAATTAAAGAACGGTTCAAGTATATTGCTTACGACTGGACTTTCTGATTTCAAAATGCCGGTGCATGAAAAACATATCGGTAAAGAATATGCTGAACTTTATTTCTATTTACCCAGTTATTGGGAACTTGAGGATTTCGAAAACCCAAAATTTTCATGGGTTTTTTCTTGGCTTGAACGTCTGAAGAATTATGTAATAAATAATAATACTTGGTTTGGTCATGGACATACAATGCCCTGTGGGAAAGAAATGAAATCTTTATCAGAGAGCATGCTGCAAAATCATTTTATTCTCTCCGATCCAATTGATCTAGAAACCGAGCTAAGCCCAATAATTGAAGAAGAAAAAACGATTCATTTTTTAGCAATTATTCCTATTTTTCCAGATGAAATGGACTTTAAACAAGGAAAAGGGACATTTAAATTAATGGAGAAGTTTAGGCAATATAACGTCACAGAAAAATTGGATGATTACAGAAAAACAATTTTGAAAACACGCTGGAATATTATGGGAAGGTGAAAGATATAAAAGCACATTTTGCCCTTCTTTTTGTAAATGTACTTTACGGAGCAAGCCATGTTCTAGCGAAGGGCGTGATGCCAGAATTTGTTACGCCAAATGTATTTATACTCTTTCGTGTTTTAGGTTCTGTGCTATTATTTTGGCTTCTTATTTCCTTCAGAAAAATGGAAAAAATAAATCGAAAAGACTTCCCTTTGTTTATAGCATGCGGTCTGTTTGGTGTTGCAATCAATCAATTGTTCTTCTTTCATGGCTTAAATTTATCTTCTGCTATAAATTCTGGAATAATAATGGCATTGAATCCTATGATGGTTGTTGTTTTATCTCTTTTCGTCTTGAAAGAGCGCATAACAATCACTCGAATGTGTGGAATCCTACTCGGCGCTTTAGGAGCGATTTTATTGACATTTAAAGCAGCAGAATTAAAAAGTGATTCGTCCCTAGGAGATTTTTTTCTAATTATAAATTGCCTCAGTTACGCGATTTACCTTGTTATCGCAAAACCTTTGATGTCAAAATATAAGCCTTTAACTGTCATTACTTGGGTTTTTACCTTCGGTTTAGTTTTTGTCTTACTTTTCCCACCAACTATTTCAGAATTATTAACGACAAATTTCTCAGCTTTTTCCCAAAGTGTGATTTTAAAAATAGTGTATGTTATCGTTGGGGTTACTTTTCTGACTTATTTGTTAACGATGTATGGCTTAAAATTCCTAAGTCCATCTGTTTCTAGTTCCTATATTTATACTCAACCAATTATGGTTCTGATTTTTACTTATATTTTTGTTGCATTAAATTGGGCGGATGATTATACTGCATCAATTACTGCTGAAAAACTATTTTACATGCTAATTATATTTTTTGGCGTGTATCTTACTTCACTAAAACAAAAAACACTTTTAAAATGAAATTTAACTTTTTTTTAATTTGCTTTTTACCCTTAATTTGTTTTTCACAAAAGAAAGTAATCGATCATTCATCTTATAAAGATTGGAAAAGAACAGAAAAACAACAAGTATCGACAAATGGAAAGCTAGTAGTTTACGAAACAAATCCATTAATTGGGGATGGATTTCTCTTTTTTTATAATGTAGAAACACAGAAATTAGATTCTTTTTATCGCGCTAAAGATGCTAAAATTGCAAAAGATGAATCGTTTTTTGCTTTTAAAATTACTCCAGGATTTGATACGCTGAGAAAGTGTGAATTACAAAAAATCGAAAAGAAAAAATGGCCTAAAGATTCTCTTTTTATTTATCAATTCTCATCTGATTCACTGATCAAAATACCTAAATTGAAAAACTTTCAAGTTGCCGCTGAAGGTTCTGTTTTGGCTTATACGACTGAAGGAAATCAATTACCTGAAAAGAAGAAAGCGCGAAAGTGCTTTATAAAAAAGAAAAAATCAGATGAAGTAAAAAGTGATGGAAATATCCTTACTTTATTTTCTTTGAGTGGCCAAAGTCAACTTAAAAATGTAACAGATTTCAAATTATCAGAAGATGGTTCTCAAATTGCAGTAATTCAACACGAAAAAGTGAAAATTGATTCATTTAAATTGAGTATTTATGCTTCTAAAAGCTTTGATGAAGCATCTCTTTTCATAGGTGAAAATGTAATTGCACAAAAATTACCTGAATGGAATAAATCGATGAATAAAATTGCGTTTCTATCATCCCAAGATACCAATAAGACAAAGCAATTTACCTTAACACTTTTTGATTTTAAAACAAATAAAAGTAGGGTCTTGGGAGATTCAAATGATATTCATATTGATAAAAAACTGGGTGTTTCTGAACATCGATCTCCATTATTTACAGATAATGATAAGTATCTGTTTTTTGGTATTAGCGATCGAATTTCACCTGAAGAAAAAGATACACTTTTGGAATCTGAAAAAGTAAAAGTGGATGTTTGGCATTACTTGGATAAACAAATTCAAGCGCAGCAACTTGTAGAATTAAATGATGCAAGAAAAAAGTCTGCTATTTATGTTCTAAACCTTTCAAATGACAGTATTATTGCCTTAACAAATGATTCAATTTCGTCTTACTTATCAAGAAAAATTATTGGAGATTATATTTTAGGGACAAACTCACAACCTTATCAAATACAAGCGCAATGGAAGTCGCCAGGTTTAGAGGATGTGTATCGAATTTCTCTTTTGGATGGAAGTCGGAATAAAATTGCTCAAGCAATTGCATTTGGCGGTCAACTTTCGCCTTTAGGAAATTATTATACCTTTTTTGATCCTAAAAATTCCCAGCAGTATATTTTAGATATTTATTCGAATACTCAAAGTTGTATGTCTTGTTTTGCTGAAAATACCATCTTTCATGAGGATATAAATGGGCAACCTATGGATGCTGGTCCCCAAGGTGAATGTGGTTTCGTTCGCGATGAAACAGATTTTATTTTTAAATCAGAATTTGATATTTGGAGTTATAATTTAGCGAGTAAAACCTTGAGGTCTTTAACAAATGGCGAAGGAAAGAAAAAAAACATTGAACTTGATTTAGTGAAATGGTCGAATGACAGTGTTTTCATAGATTTAGCAGATTGTTATATTAAAGGTTTTAATAAAACAACAAAAGGATTTCACTTATTTAGTTTTTATAATGAAAATGGGGAATTTGGACTTTTTGAACAGAAAAATGAAAATGCTAAATTAATGTCCCTAGAAAGATCTAAAAATAAAGAAACTCTTCTTTTAAGAAAAATGACAGTAAGTCAATATCCCGAAATAATTCTTGTAAATAAGTTTTTTCAAAATGAACGCACCATTTCTACTACAAATCCGCAGCAAAATGACTACAATTGGGCGACTGTTGAATTGCTGAAATGGAAGGCTTTTGATGGGGAACAATTAGAAGGATTATTGTACAAGCCTGAAAATTTTGACCCCTCCAAAAAGTATCCATTATTAGTTTATTTCTATGAATTAAATTCTGAAAATTTACACAATCATCTTGCTCCACGACCTTCAGCAAGCACTATAAATCCCACAGAATATGCCTCTGCAGGTTATTTTGTTTTAATTCCTGATATTCGATATTCTGCTGGTTTTCCTGCAAAGGCCGCATACAATTGTATTGTTAGTGGAACAGACTTTGTAGTGAAAAACTATCCTATAAATGAAAATAAACTTGGTTTACAAGGTCAAAGTTGGGGTGGATATCAAACAGCACAATTAATTACTATGACAACAAAATATGCAGCTGCAATGGCGGGAGCACCAGTTAGCAACATGTTTTCAGCTTATGGTGGAATTCGATGGGGAACAGGGCTTAACCGTCAATTTCAATATGAATCAACGCAAAGTCGAATAGGAAAAACAATTTGGGATGCTCCGGAACGCTACATTGAAAATTCGCCTTTGTTTCACCTACCAAATGTAAAAACTCCTTTGTTAATTATGCACAATGACAGTGATGGTGCTGTTCCTTGGTATCAGGGAATAGAATTGTATAATGGAATGCGTCGCTTGGGAAAACCTTGTTGGCTATTAAATTATAATGATGACGACCACAATTTAAAAAAGGCGCCAAATCGTATTGATTTAAGTATTCGAATGCGACAGTTTTTTGATCATTACTTACTAGACAAAACAGCACCAGAGTGGTTGAAAAATGGCTTGCCTGCACTTGAAAAAGGAAAAAAGTTCGGATATGAAACAGAAGAATAAACTTTTTTTAGTCCTCTTTATTATCTTAATAATAGCAATTACAGTCTTGAGTTTATTGCCTCCAAAATCAGGCCTTGAACTCGGAAAATCCGATAAAATAAATCATTTTTTGGCGTATGCTATTTTAAGTTTAAATTTTGGCTTTATTTCGTCTAAGATTCGTTCTTATTTTATAGGAATCCCAATTCTTATTGCTTATGGTATATTAATAGAATTTTTTCAAGGTTTAGTGCCTGGAAGAGATCCTTCTTTTTATGATGCACTTGCAAATTCTGTCGGTGTTTTTTTAGGGTTTATTATTTTTCGCATGTTTGGAAGGATTAAAAAATAATTAAGTAATCGCAACAATACAAGTAAAGTATTTCAATGTTAAAAATCAAGAATTCATTCGAAGTGAGATCTATTTAGTGAATATTAGCGAATACTATTCGGCCTTGAATTTCATGGTTTTTGCTACTGAACTGAAACTGTTAATTTTTAAAATTTCTGCAAGAACATTTTTGAAAAATTTCAGTTTAAGAAAGGAGTAAAAATTGTTCGCGACGATTTGTAAGTAGTTGTAAAAAAATGATTTGCGAACAAAATAGAAATTCACAGCCTTGACTTTTTTGTTTCTTTTTTTGTCAAGAAAAAAAGAAAGGAAAATAGAATAATTTCTCAAATTGAGATTATTGTTAGCGTTATGAATTTGATTAGGATTTTGAGTGGTGGACGAAAGCGTACACTCAAAAAAATAAATTACTTTTCTTATTTCAACTATAAAAAACTATTTATCTTTACATCGTCTCTAAGGGGTGTTCGTTTTTCAAAACGGGCTGAGATTATACCCATTGAACCTGTAAGATAATGCTTGCGCAGGGAAGATGACTGAGCTAATAGATTTGTAACTACCAAGAATTAGCCCCTTGTTCTTGTTTAATTTTTTTTAAAAATGAAAACAAGATTTATTATCCTTGCCATTTTTTCTTTTTTTTCTTTAGTATCTTCTGCCCAAGATAATTTATATGGTTTTGTAAGCGACACTGATAATCATGCATTAGAAGGTGTTCGAATAACGATTCAGGGAACAACATTCACGTCTTTTTCAGATAAAGCCGGGAAATTTGAGTTTAAGAATTTAAAAGCTGGAGCTTATACATTGATCTTTGGCTTACCCGGATATTTTTCTATAAGTAAAGAAATAAGCGCATTACAATTCACTGAAAAAATAGAAGTCAAAATGGATTCAAGCCCTAAAACCTTTGAAGAAGTTCAAGTAATTTCTATACGAAGTTTAGAAACTGCAACATCGACTAGCACACTTCAAAATTTAGCTCTTGAAAAGAAAAACTTCGGGCAAGATATTCCACTATTATTGGAAGCTACACCCTCAGTGGTTACAACTTCGGATGCTGGAGCAGGAGTAGGTTATACAGGAGTTAGAATTCGTGGTGTTGATGCTTCTCGAATAAATGTTACAATAAATAGTATTCCTGTAAACGATCCTGAATCTCATGATGTATATTGGGTAAACATGCCAGATTTGGCTTCTTCTATTGAAACGATTCAAATTCAAAGAGGAGTTGGGACTTCAACAAATGGTGCTGCAGCTTTTGGTGCCAGTATAAATATAAAATCTCAGGATATTTCAACAAGTCCTTTTGGAATTAGTGATAATTCTGTTGGCTCTTTTAATACCCTAAAAACAACTATAAAAGCAGGAACTGGCTTAATAAACGATAAATTTTTCTTAGAAACGCGCTTATCCAAAATTGCTTCAGATGGATTTTTAGATCGTGCTTCTTCAGCATTAACTTCTTATTATATTTCCGGATCTTATTTAACAAAAAAGTCAGTTCTCAAAGCAATTGTTTTTAGTGGGAAAGAAATCACTTATCAAGCTTGGTATGGAACACCAGAATCTCGGATAAATGGAAATATTGCTGAAATGAATGCATTTGCTGATAGGAATTATTTAAGCGATGAAGACCGTGAAAATTTATTAAATTCCGGAAGGGCTTACAACTTTTACACGTATAAAAATGAGGTGGATAATTACCAACAAGACAATTATCAAGTTCATTTTACCCATTCTTTTAAGCCAAATTTAGTATTGAATATTGCCGGCCATTATACTTATGGACGTGGATATTACGAGCAATACCGAAAAAATGATGCGCTTTCTTCTTATGGCTTGCCAGCTGTGATTATGGGAGAAGATACTATTTCGACTTCAGATATAATTCGTCGAAGATGCTTAGATAATGATTTTATTGGCGCTGTCTATTCACTTAATTATAATCGATCAAAATTTAACCTTGTTTTTGGCGGTGCTATTAATACTTATTTCGGCCGGCATTTTGGGGAAATTATTTGGGCAAGAATGGCTTCCACGAGTGAAATTCGTGATAGATATTATGAAAATAATGCACAGAAGTCTGAATTTAGCACTTACCTAAAAGGAACTTATCGATGGAACAAATTTGATTTTACCGGTGATTTAAACTACAGACATCTTGACTATTCCTTTTTACAGGAAGACCAAGGGCTTCAGAAATCTGTTGTATTTGATTTTTTTAATCCAAAAGCAGCATTGAACTTCAAGCTAAATAAGAATCAACTTCTTTTCGCTTCTTATGGAATTAGTCATCGTGAGCCGGTAAGGAAAGATTTTGTTGAAAGTTCTCCTTCTAGTCGCCCAAAATTTGAACGAATGCAGGATTTGGAACTTGGGTATTCTTTCAACACTCAAAAAACAAATTTTTCGATAAATACCTTTTACATGGCTTATTCAAATCAGTTGGTACTAACTGGACAAATTAATGATGTTGGAGCTTATACTCGCACAAATGCGAAGGAAAGCTATCGCTTGGGAGTTGAATTAATGGCGACTCATAAAACATCAGATTTTCTAAAATTAAATGGCTCATTTTCATTAAGTCAAAATAAAATAGTTGCATTTGAAGAATATTTAGACAACTATTCTTCCCCTTATTCTCAAGTGATAATTTTACACAAAAAAACAGATTTGGCCTTTTCTCCTTCCATTGTTGCAAATGCAGGCTTTTCTTTGTCGCCATTTAAAAATTGTTCGATTGATTGGCTATCAAAATATGTTGGACGACAATTCTTAGATAACACATCAAATGTTGCACGAAGTATAAATCCTTTTACTTTTTCAAATTTATCCTTTTCATATTCTTTGCTTCATGTTTTCTGCAAGGAGATTACATTTGCTTTTCAAATCAACAATGTATTTAATGCTCTGTATGAGAACAATGGCTATACGTATTCTTATTTATATGACGGTCAAACAACCACTGAAAACTTCTATTACCCTCAAGCCGGAAGGAATTTTATGTTTAGAATTTTGATGAAGCTATAGAATTAGTGCAATAGCTCCCAATCTTTTAACTCGTTGCCAGCGAGAAATTCTTTATATGTCATCCTTCGTTTCCCTTCTACTTGGAGTTCTGTGATACAAATAAAACCATTGCTACACCGGAAAAGAATCCCATCGGAGTGTTCTTGAAGATTTCCTGTTAAGCTATTACTATTATTTTCTAAGGTTTTTGAAGCAAAAAGCTTCACCAAAAGAATTTCATTTTTCTTAGTGTTCTTTACTTTTGTCCAAGCAGTAGGGTAGGGCGATAGCCCCCGAATTTTATTATGAACGTTTTCCACTGTTTCTTGCCAAGAAATCTCGCAATCTTCTTTGAAAATTTTTGGAGCCGTTTTAAAATCTTTTCCGTCAAATTTATCTTGATCAATAACAGTATGTGTCTGTTGAGAAATAGCAGCAACAGTTTTTAAGGTTAATTCAGCGCCTACACTCATTAATTCATCATGCAACTCTCCTGCATTTGTATTTGAAGATATTTTTACTTTTTCCTGCGCAATTATTTTTCCAGAGTCGATTGCTTCATCAATAAAAAAAGTTGTTACACCCGTTTCTTCATCTCCGTTGATAATCGCCCAATTAATTGGAGCAGCTCCTCGATAATTTGGAAGAAGAGATGCGTGAAGATTAATGGTTCCAAAAGCTGGCATTTTCCAAACTTCTTTAGGTAACATTCGAAATGCTACAACTACAAATAAATCAGCTTGAAGTTCTTTTAATTGTGCTAAGAAATGCTCGTCTTTTAATTTTTCTGGCTGTAAAATTGTTAAATTATTTGCTTGAGCATAGATTTTAACTGCGCTTTCTTTTATTTTTTGTCCCCTGCCAGCGGCTTTATCAGCAACAGTGACTACAGCAGTAATTTCATGAATACTTCCATGTAAAGCGTCTAAAATGCCTACAGCAAAATCAGGCGTGCCCATAAATACAAGTCGTAATTTTTTTACCTCACTCATACGATTTTATTTTTCCAGGGGTAGTATCTTAAATAGAGAATGGATAATAATCCCAAAACTCCAAAATAAATATATTCAACTGTCCAAATCCAATAGACATCAAAATTCCAACATTTTATGAATAAAAAGCTACAAATGGTATAAATAAATACTGTAAAAAATTCTATTAGCATCGAATGTAGTGTATTTCCACTTCCATGGATTGTTTGAAAATAAACGGAGATAATCCCAAATAATAATACAGATAAAGAAATCAATTGGAGAATTTCAGCACTTTTTTGCAAATAGATTTCTTCTGGATTAATCATTAAAATTAATTTTTCAGGGTATAAAATTGCCCCATGAAATGTTAAAAGTAAAAAGCCAACGGTTAATAATTGAATTTTTCTTTGAATAACAGGTATTTTATCAAATTCCTTTGCGCCTAAATACTGTGAGATATATGTTTTTGTGGTTCCTGCAAAGCCCCAAATTGGCACAAAGGCCAAAAAATAAATAGAGCGAATATTTTGGGAAACTGTTAAATCAAACTGCCCTTTTTGCTCTAACCAAGTAAAATAAAGTGTCCATGTTCCAAGCGCAAAAAATCCTTGTAGCATGAGTGGACTTCCTACTTTTAAAAGTTCCTTCATGGATTGAAAATTATAGGAGAAGTGAGAAAATAGCCGGTATTTCCGTTTTTCATCGGAGAAAAATAAATAAACTAGTAGAAAAAGCATTCCCAATCCATCTGCGATTGTAGAAGCCAATGCTGCTCCTTTTAATCCCATTTCTGGTAATCCCATTTCTCCAAAAATGAGTGTGTAATCTAAAAAAACATTGCTTAATGCTGTAATTAATGCGGCGATTAATACCACTACTGTTCTTCCTTTTGCAAGAAAAAAAGCTTGAATTGCTATTGTAATCATCGAGAAAAACAATGCGAAACTTCTTATTTGAATATAATCTCCCTGCAATGCAGCAATCTCCTGATTTTTAGAATAGCCAAGAATAGCGCTCGGCATTATAAAATATAAAATGACAAAAAGAACAGCTGCAAGAAGGCAATTCATTAGAACAGATGAACCAAATATCCTTCCGATTGCTTCTGGTCGTTCTTCACCAATTCGGCGAGCTATGATTATTTGAGCGCCATCTCCCATTCCTAATAGACACATGTACATCGTTATATATATGAGTCCGCCATTTCCAACTGCATCAAATGCTTCAGTTGAATAGCGCGAAATAAAGGCTGCATCAGTAATTAAAACAAGCGATTGGATAAATCCAGAAATCATCATCGGAAGTGCGACAGCTAAAATAGTTTTGTAGCGTAATTCTAGCATTAGTCAACTTGGATTACAAGGCCTTTTAAATATTCTCCTTCAGGATGGTATGCATTTATTGGATGATCAGGACCTTGGTGTAACTGCGCAAGAATTCTTACAGTTCTCCCTGTTTCAATTGCGGCAGCAATAATTGTATGTGTGAATAATTGTTTGTCTACAACCTGAGAACATGAAAAGGTAAAAATAATTCCACCTGGCTTTATTTGTCGAATTGCATGGGCATTTAGTCGTTTGTATCCCTGAATTGCTTGGTGTCGTTTTTCGCGGTGTTTTGCAAATGCTGGCGGGTCCAATACTATGATGTCGTAATCTTCCTTTAATTCTTTCATATAGTCCATTGCATCGACAGTAATTGAGGCATGCTTCTTTCCAAATTTATTAAGAGAAACATGTTCTTCTGTCATTTCAATGGCTTTTTTTGAACTATCCAAAGAATGCACGAGTTTCGCTCCTTGAAGCAAGGCTTGTAAACTAAATCCACCTGAATAACAGAAGGTATTCAATACTTTTTTGCCTTTTGAATAGTTTCCTAAAAGAAGCCGATTGTCTCGTTGGTCGATGAAAAATCCAGTTTTTTGTCCTAAAACCCAATCAATTTTATATTTTACGCCATTTTCAAGTGCTTCGTGTGGTGTTTCACACGTCCCAAAAATATAAGCATCAGCGGTTTCTAAACGCTTTGGTAAAGTGTCCGCTGATTTTGAGTAAATAGCAATCAAGTCTTTTCCGAAAGCTTTCTGTAATGCACTTGATATTTCAGGTAAAGAGCGATGCATTCCGATAGAGTGACATTGGACGACAGCTACACCATTGTAAAAATCAATAACCAATCCGGGCAAACCATCTCCTTCACCATGACATACTCTAAAAATAGTATTCTCTTTGCTAAGTAAACCAATTTTAATGCGCGAGTCGAGGGCTTGACGAATTTTTTTCTGAAAGAAAGCCTTATCAATTTTTTCTTCTTCAAAATTTAGAATTCGAACAGCAATAGTAGCATTTTGAAAATGCCCAAGTGCCAAAAAGCGACCTTTATAATCTTGTACTTCAACAATTTCACCATCTTCAATTTCCTTTGTATCGGTAAATAGTGCACCTGAAAAAATCCAAGGGTGTTTTCTAAAAATTGACTGCTCTTTTCCTTTTCGGACTTGTAAAATAGTATACGACATAGCCGCAAAGATACGCAAAGAAATAGCGTAATATT
>JBIKOE010000077.1:0-5328 GCA_044358215.1 Crocinitomicaceae bacterium | reverse complement strand
AGCATTCCCAATAGATCCGTCTGTATCCTCGGTCTTTAACACTCCAACTTTTCCACCACCTGCTCCACCAGTTGTAAAATAAGAGTCGAGCATTGCTGTATGTTTTCTTATGTTTGTTGAAGATATAGTTCCTGGATTAATTGAAACACCATAAGTTGGGTCATTGTAAAACCCAGCTGTAGAATTTACTTTTAAATTATGAGTTGAACTTCCAAACAAACTGTTGAATTTATATCCGCTAGCCATGTCAACATAAATACGATATGTAACTGATCCTGTGGTTAAAGGTGTAACAGCACCATTTACATCATTCGCATTTGTTACATCTGCAGAATTTGCTTGGTAGTATTTTTCAACTACTATTCCTTCTAAACCTTGAGCATAAGCTACTGCATTAAGACACAAAATTCCAAGTCCGATTATTAATTTTTTTGATTTCATATTTTTAAAAAATAAACATTAAAAATTAAAGTGTTTTTTTCTTGATTTTCTTGGCAACAAAATATAAATCAGGATGTGTAAACTCTCCTTCAATTGGATTATGTGCTACATACTTTTCAGATTTCCCATCAGGAGTTCCTATTAATAAATTTAATTGGTATGATAATTTTCCATCGGTGGTAAGCTGGGCAATCAATATCTTATTACTTAGAGAATCTGCTCCTTGAGAACCCTTTCCCATAGAGGCCCAAGCTCCGTTATTGGTACTTATTGTATTTGTATTGGTTATAGTTCCCAAACCTTTAATTGTGCTATCCATTTGATAAAATGTAGGAAAGGTAAGATTGTATTGTTCTTTCATTCCATCAACAACTTTCAATGAAATACCCATTTTTTTGGAATGATTTTTAAGATAGACGCCTGAGGTTTTAAAAACATTCAAAGTGTCATCTTCTGTTTTCAATACCCCAATTTGATTCTCACCTGCACCACCAACAGACAACCAAGAATCTAATCTGCTAGTATTTCTTGAATAAGTGCGCAAGGGAATTCGATTTGGATATTCTGCTCCATATTCTACATGATTGTAAAATAAATTAGTAGACTTTATATAAAGTTCGTGATTTGGTGTTCCATACGCGGCTTGAAATGTATAACCAGGTTTTAAATCAACATATATACGATAGGTAACTGATCCGGGTGCTAAATATCCACTTAATTCTGGTTTACTATTGTCCTCTTTAGAGGATATGTAAAATTTCTCTAGAATAATGCCTTCTAATCCATCTTGAGCATATACAAATTTGTAAGAGGAATTGAACAAACAAAAAATTAAAAAAAAACTAATTAGAATTGATTTCATACATCTCAAAAATCTGCTGCAATTTTAAAACTAAAGCCTTTAAATTAAGTTAAAAGTAGGTTAACAAATTATGAAATTATTATTTAATTAAGATTAAATGCTATAATCCTGTTATAGAAAAGCGACATAATTAGATATAAAAAAGAGAAGTTAATTTGCTTTAAAAAAAGGAAGATCTATATATTAAATATGCACTAATTAACACTAAATTAATTACTACTTAATTTCTTAATTATTTGATAATTATTTTATAATAATAGCATAATCGGATTAAAAACTTAAAAAAAATAATTTTGCAATGAAAAATTTTGTCCTTAAAAACCGTGATTTACAAATCTTAAAAACCAAACTAATGAAAAATTTATTTACAATCATCTTATTACTTTTAATAGCAACCAATACATTGTCACAAAGCACTATTGCTCTTTGGAATTATGATAACATTTCAGGAATTCAAGATACTCCAATAGCTAATGTTGGTAGTGGTACTTCATTAAAAATTGGGTCTTTTGTTGTTGCAACACCAGCTACAGGAATGGATCCATTAATAAATGATGGCTGTGGTTCTCAAAATGGTTTAAACCCCGGAGCTTGGGCTTTAACAGCTAATCCTGGTTTAACTAACGAAAGTAGTGGTGTACAATACAATGCTTCAACTGTTGGATATTCAAATATTGTATTCACTTGGGATCAAAGAAGTTCTAGTACTGCTGTAAATACTGTTCGTTTGCAATATACTCTAGACGGTACGATTTGGACTAATTTCACAATGACCGTTAATAATACTACATTTTGTCTTGGTGAATTAAACGATGGACGGTTTCAAAATTCAACTGCCGATGCCTCTTATAGAAGAATATCTGTAAATCTATCATCTATTACAGGAGCTAATAATAATGCAAATTTTGGTGTGAGAATTCTTGCAGCACATTACCAAACTTCCGGTGCATTTAGAGCAACTGTAGTTCAAACTAATACAGCATCTAACACAGGTTCAATGCGTTTTGACAATGTTTCATTCAAAACTCAAGCTGCTAATGTTATACCTAGTGTTTCAATTGCTGCAGCCAGCAATGTAGCAAAATATGCTGAAAGTATAGGTTTAGTAAATGTTCCTATTACTGTTGCAAATGCAAATAGCACTGAAATAAATTTGACATTTGGTTTATCCGTATATTCAGATGCAACTGAAACCGCAGACTACTCATGGACTAATACACTTACAATTCCTGCTAACACGAATGGAATAAGTAATCTACCAATTACTATTATAGACGATTTGCTCGCTGAAAAAGCAGAACGTATTGTTGTAAAACTTCTTTCAGGAACAAATGCAACAATTTCTGCTACTAGTAACTATCAGATTATTTTCATTAAAGATAATGACTATGTTGCACCAACACCATCTAACGAATTAAATTTATCTTTATTAACAAGTTTTTCAAATGGAGCAAGTGGTACAAATTCAGCTGAAATTGTTTCTTTTGACCCAACTGTAGACCGCTTATATATTGCTAATTCTATCGGTAGAAAATTAGACATTATTAATTTTTCTAACCCTTCCTCACCACAGTTAATAACTAGTATTTCAATGGTGCCTTATGGGAATATTAACTCCGTTACTACAAATAATGGCCTTGTCGCTTTAGCTATCGAAAATATAGATCCTCAAGCAAATGGCTCAGTTGTTTTTTTAAACGCCAATGGAGAATTTATTAAACAAGTGGCGGTTGGAGCAATGCCAGATATGATTACCTTTAATAAAACATTCACAAAAATCTTAACTGCAAATGAAGGCGAACCAAATATGGCAAATACAGTTGATCCAGAAGGTTCTGTTTCAATTATAGATTTAAGCCCGGGAATTGCAAATTTGACAGATGCTAACGTTACTAACATTGGTTTTACAGCTTATAATAGCCAACGAGCTTCCCTAGTATCTCAAGGAATTCGTGTTTTTTCTTCAAGTTTGACTGTAGCGCAAGATTTAGAGCCAGAATACATCACTATTTCTGATGATAATACTAAAGCATTTGTTGGAATTCAAGAAGCAAATGCCTTACTTACAATAGACCTTACAAACAATAGTATTATAAGCTTAACTGCTCTTGGATATAGTTCATATGGTTCAGGATCAAATAATGCAATGGATGCATCAGATCAAAGTGGTGAAATATTAATTACAGGAAATTTACCTATTAAAGGAGCTTATATGCCTGATGCATTGGCTTTTGGAACAATAGCAGGACAAGGGTATATTTTTTCTGCCAATGAAGGAGACTCGAGAGAGTTAACTACAGCAGCAATAATCGATGCAAATAGAATATCTTCTACAACCTTTGCAAATTTAGATTCAACAGCTTTTCCAGATGCAGCAATTCTAAAAAATTCTAGTCTTTTAGGTAGATTATCTGCACTAAAATATTCAGGAGATACTGATGGTGATGGAGATTATGATGAATTACATGTTATGGGTGGTCGTTCATTTAGTATTTGGAATGCAACTACAGGAGCTTTAGTTTATGATTCAAAGGATCTAATAGAGCAAATAATTTCTAAACACCCTGTTTTTTCAGCAATTTTTAATGCATCAAATTCAACTGGCACACCTTCTCTAAAAAATAGAAGTGATGACAAAGGCCCAGAAGTAGAAGGAATTGCTTTTCAGATGATAAGTGGTAAACCTTATGCTTTTGTTTCATTAGAAAGAGTTGGTGGTTTAATGATTTTTAATGTAGAGAATCCAACTAACCCTATTTATGTTGGATATGCTAATAATAGATCAACAACCGTTTCTGGTCCAGATTTGGGTGCCGAAGGAATTATTACTATTTCTGCTGAAGACTCTCCAAATGGTAACAACATTGTAATTCTAGCAAATGAAGTTAGCTCAACACTATCTATTTATCAACTAAATTCTTGTGCAACTGCTGCAGGTGGTGTTATAAACGCTAGTTCAAACGTAATTTGTTCTGGTTCTTCAACAACACTTTCAATTCCTGGATCTACAGGAAGTACATACCAATGGCAATTAAATGGTCAAGAGATACCAAACGCTACAGGCACTCAATATAGTGCAAGCAGTGCTGGAAGCTATTCTGTTTTAGTAAACAGTTCAATCTTATCTTGCTCTGGAGTTTCTGCTTCGAAGAATATCATTGCAGTTTCTCCTATTAGTAACTCTGTTTCTGCTTCAATTAATTCAGGTCAAACATATACTTTTGGAACTCAAAATTTAACAAGCCCTGGAACATATAACAATATATTTGCATCAGTTAATAACTGTGATTCAACTGTTACATTGAATCTAACTGTAAATCCAGAGAATTATGGAGACACTATAGTTTTTGACTTAAACCAAGGAGTTTATTCAAGTGAAAATGGCGTTAATTATTTTACTTATCCCGTAAAAATAAAATCAACCTACACTGCTATTAATTCATTTGACTTTTGGTTTAAATTTAATGAGTCTAAACTAACTTTTGTTGCTAGTAATTCAAATCTTAATGGTTTAGATGTTTTTTCAAACTTTAACTCAAATAATCATTATTTAAGTTCAACGGCATCTATGCCATCTATAAGCAATACAATTCCGGCAAATACTAATATAATGGAATTAAAGTTTATTGTTAATGGACCCTGCCCAGAAGTAAATACAAATGACTTCTTTAATTCTAACTCTCTTATTAATGGTGTTATCTGTAATCATAGATTTTCACCTGGAATACCAAGAACTGCTGTTATTAACACAACTACTATTGCTGCAAATAACCCTTACACTTGGTCAGTTACAGGACAAACATATACTACAAGTGGTCTTATAACAGGAACTACTACTAATTGTGTTACTGAAATTTTAGATTTGACAATTACGACAGAAGTTAATTTGTCTATTAGTGAGAATACGGGTTCAGAAGCAGCAGGTACAATTCTTACGGTTACTGCTACTGCTTCAGCACCTGTAAATGGTGTTCAATCTGTTTCATTAGGTGTTTCGGGAACAGACATCACAGCAGGAGATTATA
>JBIKOE010000042.1:0-17627 GCA_044358215.1 Crocinitomicaceae bacterium | reverse complement strand
AATTTTCTTTGCTCGAATTTTTTTTACGATTATTTCTTCAATGAATTCAAGAGCGGTAAGTTTTGCAAATTCTTTTGAAAATGGCTGCACAATAATATTCTGAAGGCCTTGTTCAGCTAACTTACTGTATTTTTCTTCTTGCGTTTGGATTAATTGTAAATTAGTATCTTCTGGAAAAAGCACCATCCTTGGATGAGGAAAAAATGTAAGCAAAACACTATCAGAATTTGTTGATGTTGCCTCTCTAATAAGATTTTTAATTATTTTTTGATGCCCAAGATGAATACCATCGAAAGTACCAATCGTTAAAACGGGGTTCTTTAATTCTTCGAGATTTTCTACTCCATTAAAAATTCGCATGCTCAAAATTCGATCTGCAAAGTTAATGAATAGAGTTGTTTTAAGCACAAAATCATTTAATTGAAAAGAAAGAATTATTTTAGAGGATTAATTCAGTAAACTATGAAGTTAAAGCTCATACAATTTTCTTTTATTTTCTTTTACATATCTATTCTTAATTTAAGAGCAGAAGAGGGAATGCTCATTCCATCGTTAATTGCTGCCTTTGAATCAGATATGAAAGCAAAGGGAATGAAACTATCTGCCGCCGATATTTATAGTGTTAACAGTACTTCTATCAAAGATGCAATTTTACAATTTGGTGGTGGATGTACTGCCGAGTTGGTTTCCAATCAGGGATTATTATTGACAAATCACCATTGCGGCTATTCACAAATTCAAACTCATTCTTCTTTAGAAAATGATTACTTGAAGTATGGTTTTTGGGCGAAAACAAAAAATGAAGAATTGTCAAATCCAGGGTTAACAGCTTTAAGAATTGTTCGAATTGAAGATGTTAGTCAAGCAGTATTTAGTGGGACAAGCTCTAAAAACGATTTTACAAAAATCCAAGAAAACATCAAAAAATTAGTTGCATTAGCAGTTGCTGGAACACATTATGAAGCAGAAATTAAGGCGTTTAACTACGGTAACGATTATTATTTAATGGTGAAAGAAGTTTTTTTAGATGTCCGTTTTGTTGGCTCACCACCTAATTCTATTGGAAAATTTGGAGGCGATACGGATAATTGGGTTTGGCCTCGGCATACTGGAGATTTTTCAGTTTTTAGAGTTTATGTTGGTCAAGATAACAAACCAGCGGCCTATTCAAAAGATAATAAACCATATACACCTTTACATTTTCTTCCTATTTCTTTTAAAGATAGAAAAGCTGGGGATTTTACAATGGTCTATGGATTTCCCGGGCAGACAGAACAGCATGTGGTTTCATCTTATTTGAAGTTTATTATCGAAAAAGAACGACCAGCAAGAATCAAGATGCGGGATCTTTCATTAAGTGTAATTGATGCCGGCATGAAAAATTCAGATTTAGTGAGGATAAAATATTCAGCAAAACAGGCAAGTATTGCAAACGCCTGGAAAAAATGGATTGGGCAAATTGATGGCTTAAAACAATTAGATGCCGTTTCAATCAAAATAAAGCAGGAACAAGAATACACGGATCGCGCCAAAAGTAATCCTGAATGGAATACTAAATATGGCTCATTAGCTGAAAAAATGAATGAGTTGGTCATCCAAAAATCTGACCTCGAATTTCAATATTCGATGGGAGCGGAATATTTTTCATACGGACCAGAATACTTTAAATTGGCACGAGGAATGAATGATTTAATCTCGAATTATCCGAAATACAAGGAGAAAGGTGAATTGAAGGCAGTAATAGATAAATTAAAAATCAGTGGGGAAGGATTCTTTAAAAATTATGATGAACAAGTAGACAAAAATATTTTTCGTCTGTTGACACTCGAATATTTTAATCAGACTTTTGCATGGAAAGAAATAACAAAAGAACTTCCATATTCTATTACTGAAAATTGGCGAAAGTCTTATTGCGATAATTTAACAGAGGTCATTTATACTAAATCTATTTTTACCAATAAAGATCGATTCCTTCTCTTTTTAGATAAAATTAGCGATAACAGCATGAAAAAACTTCAAAAAGATAAAGGGATTGAGCACTATACAAAATACATTAGCAATTTTAAAAATAATATCGTTCCTGCTTTTCAGCTTTTTTCTGCTGAGATGACAGCACTTTTACAAGTTTATGTAGAAGGAAAACTTATAATGTTTCCAGATGCAAAGCATTGGCCAGATGCAAATAGCACCCTAAGAATTTCTTATGGAAAACTAGAAGGTTCTGCTCCAACAGATGGCATGATGTATACAGAGCACACTACGTTGGATGGAATTGTAACAAAATACAATACTGGAAATCCAGATTTTGAATTACTGCCAAAAATGTTGGAGTTACACAAAACGAAAGATTTTGGACCTTATGCTCAAAATGGAGAGTTATGGGTTTGTTTTACAGGTTCTAATCATACAACTGGAGGGAATTCAGGTTCGCCAGTTTTAGATGAAAATGGGTATTTGATGGGTTTAAATTTTGACCGCACGTGGGAAAGCACTATGAGCGATTATATGTTTGATGCTAGACGCTGTCGAAATGTTGTTGTTGATATTCGCTATGTTCTTTGGGTCATGGATAAATATTCTGGTGCAAAACACATTGTAGATGAAATGACTTTAATGAAAGAATAAATTTATATTTGCTTTTTTAATTTTTTAGTTTGATGAATATTTACTTCCACAAAATTATTTTTTCTTGCTTTTTATCGCTTTTTATCGCTGAAATATCTGCTAAAACAGATAGCCTTCCCTCTAATGGGATATGTAAAGTTATTAAAGGTCAGTTAGCTGATTTTAGAACTAAAAATGATGCTGAGGAAGTAGAAATAAATTTAAAGTCGCTGGTTACAGGGAAAATTTACAGCACTGAAACAGATGAGGAAGGCAATTTTTATTTTTACAAGGTTCCACTTGGAAAATGTTCCCTGCGCATTGTAGATAGAGATTACCGTCCAGAAACTTTTGCTTTTGAAACAAATCAAGATCACTTAAAGAACTTTACTTTTTCTGAGCCATTTAAAGTTAATTTAAAGGTTTCGTGGCTATTTAACTGGGGAGATCGCTCAATTATATTAAAATCAGGTAAAAAGTATGTTCAAGAACATTATTGGTCTCATATGTTGGCAAAAATAGTATTGGGAATTTATACTGCCTGTTTAATTCTGATTTTCTACTATAGTTGTATTCAAATGACCCTTGCAATCGCTTATGTGAGAAACCGTAAAAAAAGAAAATTAGAAGAAATCCCACTATTTGATTCTAAAAATGCTCCAAAAGTAACAATTCAACTTCCGATGTATAACGAAATGTATGTTGCCGAGCGAATTATCGAAACTGCGGCAGCCTTTGATTATCCGAGAGATAAATTTCAAATTCAAGTTTTGGATGATTCAACAGATGAAACCAAAGATATTATTGCAACTAAAGTGGCTGAATTAGCGGCTACAGGCTTGAATATTCAACACATTCATCGAATTGATCGAACTGGATACAAAGCAGGAGCTTTAGATGATGCTATGGATCGTGTTCAAGGTGAATTTATCGCGATTTTCGATGCTGATTTTGTCCCAGACAAAGATTTTTTAATCCGAACCATGCCTTATTTCAAAGAAGGAATTGGTGTTGTACAATCACGATGGGGTCATTTAAATAAAACCTATTCCTTGTTGACAGAACTTCAAGCATTTGGATTAAATGGTCATTTTGCAATCGAGCAAGGTGGAAGAAATGCTTCTGGTCATTTTATTAATTTTAATGGTACGGCAGGAATTTGGCGGAAAACATGTATTGAAGAAGCGGGAGGCTGGGAACATGATACGCTCACTGAAGATTTAGATTTGAGTTACAGGGCTCAAATGCGAGGGTGGAAATTCAAGTATCTAGAGGATGTAGAATCACCCGCAGAATTACCGATAACAATGTCGGCTTTAAAAAGCCAGCAGCATAGATGGATGAAAGGTGGAGCTGAATGCTTCATAAAAATGTGGAAAAGTTTAATAACCTTCCCAGGTGTAAAGTTTTCCGACCGTATTCATGGTTTTGCACATTTGTTTAATTCTTCGGTATTTGTGTTTATATTAATCTTATCAATTTTAAGTCTTTTTGTTCTGCACATTAAAGATTCTTTTTCTGACTTAAACTGGTTTATTCAATTTGGGGCTTTCTTTATTGCCAGCACCCTATTTCTTTCTTTTTATTATTGGCATTCTTGGAGGGATAAAAAAGGGCCATTTTTAAATGATTTATTTCGATTTATAGGTCGTTTTATTCAATTTTTAACGGTCTCAATGGCACTTTCATTGAGCAATGCTGTTGCAGTTATTGAAGGATATTTAGGAATCAAAAGTTCTTTTGTCAGGACACCAAAATTTAATGTCTTAATCAAAACTGAATTTAAAGGAAATAAATACGATAAAAAAAGTCTTTCTCTTATTAATATTTTAGAAGGCTTACTAATGTTAGTTTTTGGATTTACAGCGGTACAAAGGGCTGTTTATGGCGATTTGGGAATGGTTCCTTTTCATCTTATGTTGACTTGTGGATATGGAATTATCTTCTTTTCAACTCTCAAAGAAAATCGCAGCCAAGGATAAAATTACATAGTGCTAAATTTTTAGTCTCACTTCCCAAAATCAAAAAAGCCTTTATTACTCCCTTTTTTTTACATTTGTAAAAGGAAATAATAGTTATGACTGAGAGAAAAGGATTTTTACAAATTTACAATACGCTTTCTGGTAAAAAAGAAAAATTTGAGCCACTACACGAAAATTTTGTAGGAATGTATGTTTGTGGGCCAACGCTTTACAGCGAACCTCACATGGGGAATATGCGAACCTTTATTAATTTTGACTTGATATATCGGTATTTATTACACCTAAACTATGAGGTAAAATATGTGCGAAATATTACAGATGCTGGACATATAACAAATAGTGCTGGAGATGAAGTTGATAGTATTGGAAAAGCAGCACGCTTGGAGCAAATGCAACCCTTAGAAATTGTATACAAGTACAATTTAAATTTTATCGAGCTCCAACGAATTTACAATCTATTAATGCCGAGTATTGAGCCAACTGCTACCGCTCATATTCAAGAGCAAATTGAGATAATCGAACAAATAATTTCCAATGGATATGCCTATTTAATAAATGGTTCAGTCTATTTTGATACGAAAAAATACATGCAAGATTTTGACTATGGAATCCTAAGTGGCAGAAAAGTTGATGAATTAGAAAATGAAACTCGGGTCTTAAACGCACAAGAAGAAAAGCGTTTTTTTGCTGATTTTGCCCTTTGGAAAAAAGCCGGAGACGATGATATGCAAATTTGGCGCTCTCCTTGGGGAAATGGAAATCCTGGTTGGCACATAGAATGTACTGCAATGAGCACAAAATACCTTGGAAAACACTTTGATATACATGGCGGCGGAATGGATTTAAAATTCCCGCATCACGAAGATGAAATCGCTCAAAGTTGTAGCTCCCTTGGGTGTAACCCTGCAAAGTATTGGATGCATGCAAATATGCTGAATGTTAATGGCCAGAAGATGAGTAAATCTTTAGGGAATTTCTTTCTCCCTATGGAAATAATTGCAGGAGAAACAGCACTCTTTAAAAAAGCATATTCTGCAGATGTTATAAGGTTTTTTATGATGCAAGCACATTATCGAAGTACTTTAGATTTTACTGAAGATGCTTTAAATGCCGCTGAGAAAGGATACGAGAGATTAATGGAAAGCTTATCTTTATTGGAAAATGTGTCATGCAATGATTCTTCGTCTTTAGAAACTAAAAAACTCGTAGATAGCTTCTATTCAGCTATGAATGATGACTTCAATGCTCCAATTTTAATCGCCAACTTATTTGAGGCAGTGAAGCAAATTAATTTATTGACAGAAGGTAAAATCACCTGTACAATTCAAGACAAAGAAGAATTAAAAAATCAATTAGGTGGATTTATCTTTAATGTTTTGGGCCTTCAAGGAAACACTACAAATTCAGATGGTAAATTAAATCCTGTTATGGATTTAGTCCTTGACTTGCGACAAGAAGCTAGAAGTAAAAAAGATTGGTCTACATCTGATAAAATTCGCGATGGACTCGCTGCGGCAGGAATTGAAGTGAAAGATGGAAATAACGAAACTACTTGGCGTTAAGCAAGTTGCATTTGAACACCATCCCAAAGTCTTACTCTATAGTGCAAGGCAAGTTTCGCACTCTCTAAAACCTCAGCCCATTTTTTAGCATCGTCTTTACACAATTCATCAATCATTTTAAGAGAAATTGGTCCATGATCTCCTCCATCAATTTCAATGTGTCTTTCTAGATAATAAAGCAACTTAGAAATATCTTCTTGACCATTCTCTTTCATTTCACGAAGGATTTCAATAAACATATCTGGAATTAAGTCTTCTCTTCCAAAGGTAAATATTGAAGCTATTTTGTGTAATTCTTCTGTTTCAATCATGGAAAAAGTAAAGCGAACAAACTCTTTAGTTTCTTCTTGAATATTTACAAAAGTTAAAGCTGAAGTAACAGAGTATCCTTCTTTAACAAAAGCAATAAGTTTTTTTATTTCTGTTGTTTTTGCACCTATTTGTTCCATTGCTTCTAGGTACAATTCAAAATGACTTGCAACCTTCCCATTGTCGTCCATGTCACTTTCTTCTCCAAGTACAATTTCATTAATAAATCTTCTGGTTGTGGGGCTGCCAACAGGCGACCATGGAACCTCAACAGATGTAAGTCCGCGTTGCAATGATTTTAGAAGACTCATAAAATCCCATACAGCAAAAATATGCTGCTCCATAAATCTTTGAAAATCTTCTACGGTTTTAATTTTAGCATACATTTTATGCTGAATAAGTTTTTCGCGAAGAGGTGAAATTTCTTGCTGAATTTTATCGAGAGGATTCATTCTAATTCTTTTTATTTTTAACAAAAATCAAGGATAAAAAGTTTAAAAAAACCTGATAATTTATCATTTTTAGATATGAATTTCTACTACCTTAATTTAATCCCTAATTCTTTCAACTGAAGATCATTTAAAGGAGATGGCGCATCAATCATTGTATCGCGACCACTGTTATTTTTTGGAAAAGCAATGTAATCTCGAATAGATTCTGAGCCTCCCATTGTAGCAACAAGTCGATCTAAACCAAAAGCTAAACCGCCGTGTGGAGGAGCTCCATATTCAAAAGCATTCATTAAAAATCCAAATTGAGCTTGCGCTTCTTCTTTTGAAAAACCTAACAAATCAAATAGTTGAGATTGTAAAGTCCGATCATGAATTCTAATTGAACCACCACCTAATTCTACACCATTCATTGCTAAATCGTAGGCATTTGCCCTAACTTTTCCAGGATCTGATGCAAGTAAATGGAAATCTTCAGCTTTTGGGGAAGTAAAAGGATGGTGCATTGCATGATAGCGCTTATTATCCTCATCCCATTCTAATAATGGAAAATCAAGAACCCATAAAGGTTTAAAGATTGTAGCATCTCGTAAGCCTAGTTCCGTTCCCAAATGCAAACGCAATTCACTTAATTGTTTGCGGGTTTTATTGATTTCTCCACAAAGAAGCAAAATTAAATCTCCTACTTGCGCTTGTGCTTTTTGAGCGATTGCTTTTAAGTCATCTTGCGAATAAAATTTATCTACTGAAGACTTAAAAGTTCCATCTGTGTTATATTTAATATAAACTAATCCAGAAGCACCAATTTGAGGACGCTTAAGCCATTCTGTTAATTCATCCAATTGTTTGCGCGTGTATTCTGAACAACCTGAAGCATTAATTCCAAGAACAATTTCTGCTCTATCAAAAACAACAAATTCCTTCCCTTGTGTTAAATTAGTAAGGTCAATGAATTCCATTCCAAAACGAATATCAGGTTTATCAGAACCATATTTTTCCATAGCTTCTGCATAGGTCATTCTTGGGAAGGTTTCGACAAGCTCAACGCCCCTTACTGTTCTAAAAAGGTACTTTATCAATCCTTCGAACATTTCCAAGATGTCGTTTTGCTCAACAAAGGCCATCTCACAATCAATTTGTGTAAATTCTGGTTGCCTATCTGCTCTTAAATCCTCATCACGGAAACATTTTACTATTTGATAATACCTATCAAAACCAGAAACCATTAATAACTGCTTGAAGGTTTGCGGAGATTGTGGCAAGGCATAAAATTGCCCTTCATTCATCCTGCTTGGAACCACAAAGTCGCGCGCTCCTTCAGGTGTAGACTTTATTAGAACAGGGGTTTCAACATCAATAAATTCCTTGGAATCCAAGTATTTTCTTGTTTCCAAAGCCACTTGATTGCGCAATCGCAATTTTTGTAAAACAGGAGCTCTTCGTAAATCTAAATATCTGTACTGCATTCTTAACTCGTCTCCACCATCAGTTTCATCTTCAATCGTAAAAGGCGGTAATTTTGAGGTATTTAAAATTTTGAGTTCAGTAACAGTAATTTCGACATCTCCAGTTGGGATATTTTTGTTTTTACTGCTTCTTTCGATAACAGTTCCACTTGCTTGAATTACAAATTCTCTCCCTAATTTTCGAGCTTGTTCTCCCAATATAGCATTCGTTTCCATATCAAATGCTAGTTGAGTTAGACCATATCTATCTCGCAAATCCAAGAAAGTCATACCCCCTAAATCTCTAGATCGTTGCACCCAACCAGCAAGGATGACTGTTTTCCCAACATCTTCTATTCTTAATTCTCCACAAGTGTGTGAACGATACATACTTTACATTTTAGTTTGCAAAAATAATAAACTAAAGTCTTAGCAGGTAAATAAAAAGCAAATTAAAGCGCTTTCTTCTTTTGTGCTAAATAAATTCGATAAGTTAGTAGTGCTGGAAAGCCAAAAATGAGGCAAAATGCAAGTAAATACCCTTTTGGAAGTAAATAAAAATCTTTGATGCCTTCCATATCTTGAGAATTATATCCAAAACCAATAAAATAGGATAAACTTAAGGGAGCCTCCATTTTGGTTTCAGAAAGCCCGTTTTTCATGATAATTTCTCCATCAAAAAGATTTATTGGAAAAATAAATAACGGAATAGCAATAAAGAATACAGCAAGACAAAAAACAAATAAGGGTTTTTTAAATAATAATTGAATCATTCAACAAAATTACGCTAATCCAACAAATTTTGGCAACTTCGCACTAGAAATCAGTAAAATAAATGATACATAAAATTGCTTATTTGTGTGGAACCAAGGCTTGGGGCGGTTTAGAAATGAATCAGATTCGAAATGCCGAATGGATGAGAGATCGAGGACATACAGTTGTTGTTTTTTGCGTTAAAGATTCTCCAGTTTATAATGCGGCCATTTTAAAAAACCTCTCGATTTCTATTATTAAGCAACATCGCCATCACTATGATTTTTTTAATGCATTTCTACTGTATAAGGCATTAAAAAAAAATGCTATTGAGCATTTAATTTTTCGTGCAACTTTTGATATGAGTATTGCAGCAAGTATTGGGTTTTTATCCCGCAAAAAAATTCGTGTGCATTATTTTATGGAAATGGCTTTTGCACAAAATAAGCGTCATTTTTTTCGAACATGGCGCTATTCTTTTTTTGATTCTTGGATTTGCCCCTTAGCATATTTAAAAGAGCAGGTTCTAATCAATTCTAATTTTCCAGAGAAAAAAATACTTGTTATTCCATCAGGAATTGATTTAAAAGAATTTAAACCAGCTAACAAGGTTGAAGCAAGAGAAAAGTTGGGACTTCCAAATGAACGTAAAATTATAGGTTTAATCGGTCGATTTGAATCTAAAAAAGGTCAAATGTTGGCACTTGAAGCAATGAAATATGTAACAATTGATTTTCTTTTATTACTAGTTGGTGAAGAAACACTGGACCAAAAAAGCAACTATTTAAATGAACTCAAGCACTTTATTAGAGAGCAAAAATTAGTGGATAAGGTACAATTCTTAAATTTTACTCAATCTCCAGCTGATGTGTTTAATGCGATAGATTGGACCTTAATGGCTTCATATTCTGAAACTTTTGGAATGGTTACTTTGGAATCAATGGCTTGCGGAACACCAGTTATTGGTAGTGATTCTGGAGGCACAAAATCATTATTAAATGAAGGCAAATTAGGTATTTTATTTGAGCCTAAAAATCCACAAGATTTAGCTGAAAAATTAAATTATGTGCTCACAACACCATCTTTAATATCAAAATCACAATTAGTTGCTTCTGCGCAAACATTTGATTACAACAAGGTCTGCGAAAGAGTAGAAAAACTTTTAGTAATAAACAATTAAAGATTTAACACGGTATTTACCGAAGCAAATCCAATTTTATTTCAATTTCATAGCGGATTTTATTTTTGAAGTCAATATAAGCCTTCCCTGTTGCCGGGCCATTAAATCCGGTGTGGATGCTCCAAACATTTCCATCTTTACCAATAAAAATAGATGTTGGAAAACTCATCACTTGATTTAGCATGCCAAAATCAGATGAAGCAAGTTCTTTATTTGCAAGTCCACCATAGAGAATAGTATATGGAATTTTTGAGCGTTTTTTAAAGTCCTTTAGTTTTTTAAGCTGTTTTTTTTGTTCTATATCAGCTTCATAACAAACACTTATTATTTCTAAACCAGAGGTGTGTAAATCATTAAATAACTCTTTTAAGACTTTTGTTTCATCTAGGCAATTCGGGCACCAAGTCCCCATAATCTGAATAATTACAACTTTATTTTGATAGTTAGCACTTGAAAATAAAAAAGGCTTGCCATTCAGTTGTTTTGCATGGTTAAAGATAAAAGGTTGATTTTTGGAAATCAAATAACTTAATGAATCTGGATTCCGCAAACTTGCATTTTCATTTCGTAAAGCTGTCCAAGTTGTTCTGTATTTTGAACCACTGTAAAAAATACCATTAATACTATCTCCCTTAATTTCTCCTGTAAAAACATATGCGTGAGCTCCATCAAAAGATGAAAGCGCAAAATTTCCACCACTAATATTCCCCTCTAAAAAACGATAATCTCCCGTTTCTGTTTGAAAAGTCCCACTTATACTATTTCCATTTGATTTAAAAATCCCAAGTGCATTACTTTCATCTTTTTGATCAGGGCTAAACTTAACTTCCCATCTTCCATCTATTACAAATGGCTGAGTTATAAAATTAGAAGCTGGAAAAGAAAATCGTGGATCATTTGAAAAATAAGCGCTTAAGGGAATTTTAATGTTTTTGTGTTTTCTATTATCTAACCAATACCCCCTTAAATATTTTCCAAATTCATCTACCTTAAACACCAATTTCCCATCCATTTCTGGGAAATAAGCATGGATTGAATCTGATTGAAAACGAATTTTTGTCAGTTGAATTTTTTCTTCTGCATTGATTACAGCAATTTCAAACTTTTTTTCTTTAGAAAATTCTAGGTTAAATGGCAAAACCAATCTGTCGTTTAATGCTAATTCAGCATGCCAGTTTCCTAAAGTGATATTCTTTATTTTTTGAGAATACACGAGATTTGTAATTGTAAGAAATAAGATGATGAACTTTAATTTCATTTATTTTTTGTGTCTTGAAAAATTAAATTATTTAAAGAATAAATGTAATGCGTAAATTAAGATATAGCAAGAAATAAGCATAACTTTGCTAAAATTAATCGTATGTATCGAATATATCTACCACTTATTTTTATCCTTATTGTCCTAATTTACTTAATCTACGGATTCATCGCAAAGAAGGATTCTACCAAACATTTAGCGATTTTTAAAATAACTGCTTTTTTTTCATTGTTATGGTTTGTTCTATTCTTTGTATTTTTATTTTAGAATACTTGTAAAAAGATTATGGGAGAAACAATAAATACATCAAAATCAAATTCTATAGAGAAAGAAACCTTAATCAAGGCATTTCGATTGATGAGTACTGCAAAATTTTTAGCAGAAAAATACGAGGAAAATAAAGAGCTTACTTCAAAATATGTACACGCCACATCTCGAGGGCATGAAGCAATTCAATTAGCGCTTGGACTGCAACTTAAACCCCAAGATTGGGTTTCTCCTTATTACAGAGATGATAGTATTCTCTTGGGAATTGGTATTTCACCATACGAACTAATGTTGCAGGTTTTCGCAAAAAAGGAAGATCCGTTTTCTGGTGGTCGCACCTACTATTGTCATCCCTCATTGAACCGTGATGACATGCCAAAAATCATTCATCAATCTTCTGCAACGGGAATGCAGGCTATTCCTACAACGGGAATTGCAATGGGAATTCAGTATCAAGAAAAAACAGGATTAACAAAACCTGAAATAGGAGAAGCACCAATAGTGGTCTGTTCTTTAGGAGATGCTGCATGCACCGAAGGAGAAGTTTCTGAAGCATTTCAAATGGCAACTTTGAAACAATTTCCGATTGTTTTTCTCGTACAAGATAATGGCTGGGATATATCCGCAACCGCCAAAGAAACTAGAGCTCAAGATATTTCGGAATATGCAAAAGGATTTAAGGGGCTTGAAGTTAGAACGATAGATGGAAGTGACTTTATTGAATCTTATTCTACCATTCAAGAAGTATTTGACATCGTTCGAAATGAAAGGCGCCCATTCATTATTCATGCAAAAGTTCCTTTATTAGGACATCATACTTCTGGTGTCAGAAAAGAATGGTATCGCGATGATTTAGATGAAGCTGCAAAGAATGATCCCTATCCGAAACTAAAACTAGAACTAGAAAAAACAGGTTTTAGTTTAGCTGAATTTATAAATCTTGAAGCTGCGACAAGAAAATTAGTAGATTCAGAATACGAAAAAGCGCTTATTTCTGAGGATCCAAGTCCTGAAAGTGTAACAGATTATATTTTTGCTCCAACATTAATTTTAGAAGAAAGCGGTGAACGTGAACCAAAAGGGAAGAAAAAAACTGTAATGGTTGATTCTGCCTTGTTTGCCATGAGAGAAATATTAGAGAAACATCCTGAAGCTTTATTGTATGGCCAAGATGTTGGTGGGCGCTTAGGAGGAGTTTTTCGGGAAGCTGCAACTTTAGGGCAAACATTTGGTGAATTGCGCGTTTTTAATACACCCATTCAAGAAGCATTTATTATTGGTTCAACGGTTGGAATGTCTGCAGTTGGATTAAAGCCGATTGTTGAAGTTCAATTTGCCGATTATATTTGGCCAGGATTAAATCAATTATTTACAGAAGTTTCAAGATCTTATTACCTTTCCAATGGAAAATGGCCAGTAAGTTGCGTAATTCGTGTTCCAATTGGCGCTTACGGTTCTGGTGGACCTTATCATTCTTCAAGTGTAGAATCTATTTTATGCAATATTCGTGGAATTAAAGTAGTTTATCCTTCAACAGGCGCAGATTTAAAAGGCTTGTTAAAAGCTGCTTTTTACGATCCAAATCCAGTTGTAATTTTAGAACACAAAGGATTGTATTGGTCAAAAATTTCAGGAACGGAAGGAGCTATGTCGATTGAACCAAGTGATGATTATGTGATTCCAATTGGTAAAGCAAGAATCGTTCAAGAAGCTACGAAAGAGAATACCTCAAATGGTACTTCCTGTGGTATAATAACTTACGGACGAGGAGTTTATTGGGCAGTTGAAGCTTCTTTGGAGTTTGCTGGTAAAGTTGAGATTTTGGATTTACGAAGTATTAATCCTCTGGATCACGAAGCAATGAATACCTTGTGTCAATCTCATGGAAAAATATTGATAGTTACTGAAGAATCGATCGAATGTTCATTTGCTTTAGGATTAGCTGGAAGGTTACAAAGAGATAATTTTAATTTCTTGGATGCTCCTATTCAAATTGTAGGATCTGTTGATACTCCTGCTATACCATTAAATACTGAACTAGAAGCTACACTTTTACCAAATGCGGAGAAAGTTAAAGTTGCTATACAGTCCTTATTATATTATTGATGTATGAAAATAAATTTAGTGATTATCTTTTCTTTTTTTAGTTCCTTATTATTTGGACAAATAACTTGTAATACTTCAGGGAATTTAGTCATTTACTCCAATTACGACGGCGGTATTTTAACCATTAATATAGATCAAAATATCCCAAATTTAAAAGTTGGAATCTGTACTTACGAACCTATACAAGTTAGTTTCACAGGAGCTTTTGTTGGGAATATTACCCAGGTTATTTATGCAGGATTTAATTCAATTCAAAACAATAACAATTGTAGTCAAGGAAATTTTATTACATCTGTAACAGGTGTGCCAACGGGAATTATTTCAATTTTAACAAATCCACAAGTAGGATATACCCCAACTCATGGAAATGGCTCTGGTACATGGGGAGGAGGAATGATTGGAGTCTCTGGACAATGTGATACTCTAACAGATGCTGGAGGTGGAAACACACCTGATGAAGTAGTATATTATTTTCAGCAAGCTACAGGAGGGCAATTATTATTTCATAAAACTCAATATGCATGCTGGTTAAATGAAACAGTTAATATAACTGCAGGCGGCAACTGCTGTATCTTACCTCCAAATCTTTGTAACTTAAATGCTTCTGTTTCGGTTGTACAAAATACCATTTGTGAACCTTGCAGCTATAATGGGCCCCCTATATTAATTAACGAATTAATGATTTCGCCAACTACAGGAGATGGATCAATCTCAGGACCAGGTGGTATCTCAAGTGGAAGAGGAGAATGGATTGAACTTTATAATCCTGATTTGTGTGATTCAGTAGATATTTCTTGTTATTATTTGGGAAATTCCACTGTTGAGGGAACTGGAGGTTTTAGGCTTCCATCAGGTACAATTATACCTCCAAATGGATTTGCAATGATAAGAGGAGAATATGCTGCCCCTGTTCCAAGTAATTTATTGCTCGCAAATGGCGGTAATGTAGTGGAAATTGTTGTGCCACTTGATGTTTCGGGCCTTGGTGTTTGTTGTTCAGGAACAAGAGTTTGGTTTCCAAATCTTGGAGGTTGGTTTGCTTTTTATGATGCAAACGGAAATCCAATTGATGCTGTTAGTTGGGGCCCAGGAAATACAGCTTCCTTAGCGGGAAATCCTTGTATTTCAAATTCAAATTCATGTAATGTTGGAAGTTTACTTTCAAGTTATAATAATATTCCTAGTAACCTAAAATTCTATGCGAGTCCAGCAGAAGGTGGAACTCACGCTGGATCGAGTATTCGTAGATTCCCAGATGGACAAAATTGGCAAGGTGTTGGGAGTCCAACTTATGCTATTTGCAACGATCCAAATAATTGTCTAACAGGAACTTCAGTTGGATTTTGTAATGGACAAGGAACTGTAACTACTTCATCTGGAGTAGCTCCATTTACATATCAATGGAACGATGATTTGAATCAAACAACGCAAACGGCAACAAATTTATGTGAAGGATCTTACCAAGTTATAGTTAGTGATGCGAATAACTGCTCAGATACATTATTGGTAAATGTTATCACAATTCCTTTTGATTTAAGCACAAATATACAACAGCCAGGTTGCCTGCAAAGTAATGGGACTATTTCAATAGATCCTTATGATCCGAGTTATTCTTATATCTGGACGCCAAATGTATCTTCTTCAAATTCTGCGAGTAATCTTACTCAAGGAACCTATAACATTGTTATTTCTCAAGGTTTCTGTACTTTAGATACGACAATTGTTCTTCAAAACCCAGTTCCTTTTTCTACTTCAGTAAGTGTAAATCAAACAACTTGTGGGAATGATAATGGAGTAATCGTTTTTACGAATACTCCCTCCGGAAACTACACTTATAGTTGGACAAATAATATTTCATTAACAAATAATGCTTCAGGAATTTCCCCAGGACTATATCAGATTTCTATTACTGACAACATTTGTATTTTTGATACCTCAATAGTAATTCAACCTAGTATTGGATTAAATTCAACTGCACAAACACTCAACTCAAGTTGTGAACAAAACAATGGAGCAATTAACCTAACTATTTCTCCTCCCGGCACCTACTCATTCTCTTGGAATCCTAACGTTAGTAATTCTGCTAATGGAATTGACTTATTAGCAGGAACATATATAATTTCTTATACTGACGGTTTATGTTCAAATGATACAATCATATCACTACTAACTACTCCATTGCCATCATTAATACAAAGCACCTTTTCAAATCCAAACTGTGGTTTAGAAAATGGCAATATGCTCATAAATGGAGCAGTCGGTGGAACAGCGCCCTACTCCTACTCTTTTAATGGCCTTCAAGTTCAAGAAAATGATTCAATCTTAAATATTGGAATTGGAAACTATCCAATAACAGTTATTGATGGAAATGGCTGCTCCTATACTCAAACAAGTTCTTTTATTATGACTAGTGGGATTTCTAATATTTTTATTCCAAATGTGTTAACTGCAAATAATGATCTAACAAATGATTTATGGAAGATTCAAGCAAGTTGTATCGATAAAATGGAATGTCAGATTTTAAATAGATGGGGAAATAAAATCTTTGAGTTTGATAATTTAGATGCTGGATGGAATGGTAAAACAAGCGATGGATTTCAAGTTGAAGAGGGCGTTTATTTTTACAAGGTGACTTTTTATTACTTTGGAGATGATAAAGAGGAGGGGGTTTTTCATGGGCATATTACCGTAATTCGATAGAAATAAAGCAAGAAATAGTATTTCTATTGAATAAAAAAAGGCAAATCATAAGCCGGGTTCTGTAATCTTTGTTGAACGAATCAACGCAGTTGTCTATCATTTATCTAGTTCCAAACTCACGCTTGGAATCAATCAACCTACCCTCCGAGATTGGGCGAGCAACCCTCAAGCCTCGGTATATTTGGTCTTTCAGTTCGTAAGGTTTACCTTGCCTTTAACATCACTGCCAAAGCGGTGAGCTCTTACCTCACCTTTTCACCTTTTCCTTTGAGCGAACTCAAGGGTAGTTTTCCTTTCTGTGGCACTTTCTGTTCCCAATGGATTGATCCACTAAGACCTTCCCGTTAGGAAGTACGACGCTCTGTACTGCCCGGACTTTCCTCTCCCTATTATAAAAACAAGCAGCGATAGACTGATTTGCCTAAAGCAAAGGTAGGGAATTAAAGTTTTATGAATTTAATTTTCTTGCTAGTATTCTCTGAATTCAAAGAAATAAAATAGGTTCCGATTAGAAGTTCAGAGATATCAATTTCTAATTTATATAAATCAATGGCCTTTTTCTGTGAAATTAGTTTTCCAGTGATGTCGTAAATTTCATAATCGCTAATTGAAGAAGAGGATGTAATAGTTAGATTATTTTCTGCTGGATTTGGAACAAGGGAAAAATACAAGCCAAGTCCTTGATCGAATAAACCACTAACGGAATAAGAATCCTGGTAATCAATAGATTGAATTTGTTCAGAACCATTTGTAATTGAAGTAACTATTTTCAATAAAACATCTTTTTTGCTTTCTCCAATCCATTCGTATTCTACTGTTTGAATTGGAGGTGTGCCAATCCAAAAGCCGGGAAAGCCAGGAATTACACTAACAAAAATCGAATCAATTTCATTTATTAGATGTTTAAGTCTTAAAACATTGTAAGTTCCATTTGGTAAAATTAAAGAACCCCATCCGTCAACAACAGAAGAGCGTTGGCGGTGTTGCTTGAACTTAAAATCTGCAACAGGAT
>JBIKOE010000012.1:0-49350 GCA_044358215.1 Crocinitomicaceae bacterium | reverse complement strand
ATAACCATCACTGGCTCGTAATTTAACCAACCGTTGCGCGCTGCGACTTAAACCATCGCACATTCGCCACTCACGTTGTAAGCGGTAATCGGAATATTGAAATTTTCTTCACTTTCCTTGCCACAAGCAAAAAATCTAATGTATTTTCTTGATATTCCTACAAGATGCCGATTACTTTTGGGTAATTAATCCATTTTTGGGTGGATTGGCTGTGGAGATTGAGGGAAAGAGTGAAGATTGTGAGGGTTATGAGGTGTTTCATGATGGTGATGGAATTTTAACGTTTTGCGAGTTTAAGAAGTTGGCGATTTCTGAGCACTAAACTGTCTGCCAGAACTACACTTGATACGAAGCACAAATGTTCAATTGACCACTGAACCGCCAATTTCTTAAACCCGCTGTTGGCAGAAGTATTTTTCTTATTGTACTCTGGTATATTTTGCTTTACATGGTTCAATACAAGGATAAATTAAAATTAATGTGTTTCCATTTAATTCATATTTTATTGTGTTATTTGGACAATTAGTTGAATTAATTGTAGAATTAACTTCTGAATATGTTCCTGTTGAACTTGCATTTGTTTCAATTGACATATCACAAATTGCTCCATTTGAGCTTAGGTTTCCACTATTACTAAATATCAAATTCTTATTGCTATTAACCGAGTTAAATGTTCCACTGCCGTCTCCAGGGTCAGCTAATACTTCAGTTAATTTCCAAGTTCCTTTCAACAAATTACTTGAAGTATCATCGTCATTCTTTGAGCAAGAAATTACTGTTAAAATAATCACAGCTAACGCTAAAATTTTTGTTTTCATAATTTTATTCTTTAAATTTTATATTTTAATAGACTCTTTTTTCTTTGAAAAGTTGCGTTAATATTTCTGCCAACGTTAGCGGTATATGCGAGGTGGCGGAATCGGAGCCAACAAGCTATCCATTACTACAAATTTAGTTGGAAGCAGACACTTTCCCAAACTACAATATAGCCATCTTGCATATACCGGGTTATAGGGGGTGCGTTTATTGTTCATCAGGAGTCAATTTGTTTCTTGGTTCTGGACGCAGGAGATAAATAAAAGCTAATGCGATTAATGCCATCAATACTTTAACGAGATGCATCATTGTTTGAATAAATATGGCCTCTCTTCCAAAATTCGCTTTATACCAATCGTTTTTATCAAAGAAGAAATATGTGTATGAATAGACAAAATAACCAATTATTAAAATACACATGATAGTCAATAACTTATTTATTAAGGTTTTATTAAAGATTGTTTGAAATAAAAAAATAATCATGACCATTTGAACTAGTTCTCCTTTTCTGACAAACATGAGATCACTTGAAATATTGAGTTTTGGATATAGTGAAAGATACCAAAATAGTAAAATTAAAAAAATAAATCCGTTTATGAACCTTTGTATTATTCTGTTCCTCAGCAAAAGTTTATCTCTTATTTTGTTTAGGAATTTTATCACTTCAATTAGGGTTAGGTTAGGATTGAAAGGAAACGTCCGTTTTTCCTAATTTAGCACAATAAAATTTAGTGTTTACTATTAGGAAGAAAGATAATGTTTTAGTAAAAAGTCTTTTTTGTTTCATGCGTTTTACTTTTTCTAAGCAAATTAAGAAAAGGTTTTAGTTTTATCGGATTTTGGTTGCATCCCCTATAACTAGTTTATACACGCTATAAACCTTCCTCAAGCACTCCAATTTGGGCGTATTGGCGCAAGTTTATTGCGTATGTACGAATATACATTTTATTTTTACAAATCATCGAAAGGAGAACGAATTTGTTGTAAATTTCTTGTGCTAACGTGTGTGTATATTTCAGTAGTTTTGGAGCTGGAATGCCCTAATAATTCTTGAATATAACGTAAATCTGTTCCTGATTCTAATAAATGTGTAGCATAACTATGCCTCAACCAATGTAAACTTACTTGTTTATTTATTTTTGCTTTTGATACGGATTGATTCAAAACAAGCTGTATACTTCTTTCACTGTATTTTTCTCCTGCTAGTTGCCCTTCAAATAACCACGTTTTAGGTTTAAAAGCTTTGTAATAGTCTCTCAACATTGCAATGAGTTTCATACTAATCGGAACTACCCGATCTTTTTTTCCTTTAGATTGCCTTATGAACAATAAATTTCGATCCGAATGAATGTCTTTTAATGTTAGGTTTAGTAATTCACTTCTCCGCAAACCACAAGCGTAAATTAAACTGATCATAGCGCGGTGTTTTAGGTTTATTGGAGCTTCCAAAATCGCTTTTATTTCCTTTTTACTTAAAACGTTGGGTAGGCGTTTCTCTCTTCGAGGGCGTTGAATGAAATCCACTTCCATTGCTCGTTTAAAGCGATTTCTGTAAAATAATTTAATAGCATTAATCACTTGATTTTGATAACTTGCCGATAAGTTTTTTTTAAGAATATAATCGTTATTGAAATCTATAATATCCTCAATTGTTAAACTTTCCAATGCTCTGTTTTGGAAAAACCTAAAAAAGATTTCAAGTGCCTCTGTATACGTTTTAATTGTATTCGGACTATACCGTCGATAATGCATGTAACTTTTGAAAGCTAGTAAATGTTGTTCAGTTTTCATATTTTTATTTTTTATGTTCGACTATTTTGCAAGATACTTGCTACTTTTTTTATTGATTTAGTTGGCTATGGTAAGTGACTGCCGATATCACGTTCTTTCCAATAAATTCCAGGCTACTTATTCTGACTTAAGGCTAGTTTCATGATTAATAGTCCAATATTTTCCGTTATTAGTACATATCAACAAGGCGTTTTATAATCTTTTGTTTGAACAAATCAACATGGGTTTCTTTATTAAGTTAATCAAAAATGTGATTTATCTCATTATGAAAAATGAAAATAGTGATTCAATTGTTTTTTTGTTTTAAAAAGAGAACCAATGAAAATAATTGTCTCGCACTAAACACTTTCTAAAATCATATGTTTTTTAATTGACAGTTCATTATTTGAATTGTATATTTGTAACATCTCTTTTATTCTATTTTAATGAATCTTTTTTCAAAACGTCACATAGGCATAAATGCTATAGAGCAAGAAAAAATGCTTGCAGCAATTGGCCTAAATTCTCTAGCAGAACTAATTGATAAAACTATACCTGCTCCTATTCGTCTAACAGGCGAATTAAATGTTGAAGATGCGCTAACAGAGCAAGAATATTTACAACATGTAGCAGAGCTTGGTAAGAAAAATGTTGTAATGAAATCATTCATTGGAATGGGATACAACGAAACAATTGTCCCTTCAGTTATTCTGAGAAATGTTTTAGAAAACCCCGGATGGTACACTGCTTATACGCCTTATCAAGCTGAAATTTCCCAAGGAAGATTGGAAGCTTTATTAAATTTTCAGACAATGGTTATTGAGTTAACGGGAATGGAAATAGCTAACGCTTCTCTTCTAGACGAGGGAACTGCTGCAGCTGAAGCTATGCTGATGTTTTTTAATTCCCGAAGTCGAAACGACGTTAAAGAAGGAAAAAATAAATTCTTTATTGATGAAACTGCTTTCCCGCAAACAATAGATGTTGTTGTTGGTAGAGCAAAAAATTTAGGTATTGAATTACATATTGGTGCTGTAAATACATTTTCTCCTGATCAGTTGTTTTTTGGTGCCTTGCTTCAATATCCAAATAAATTTGGAGTGATTTCAAATCTTGCGGGTATTATTCAAAAAATGAAAGAGTGCGAAATTCAAGTTGCAGTCGCTGCAGATATTCTTTCTTTAGTTGTATTAAAATCTCCCGGATCAATGGATGCAGATGTTGTTTTAGGTTCTTCACAGCGTTTCGGAGTTCCGATGGGTTATGGTGGACCTCACGCTGCATTTTTTGCTGCAAAAGATGAGTACAAAAGAAATATGCCTGGACGAATAATCGGGGTTTCAAAAGACATAGACGATAATTTAGCCTTGAGAATGGCGCTACAAACGCGTGAGCAACATATAAAACGCGATAAAGCAACTTCCAATATTTGCACTGCCCAAGCATTATTATCCGTAATGGCAAGTATGTATGCCATCTATCACGGTCCAGAAGGAATGAAAGAAATTGCTAAATATGTTCATTCTTTAGCAACAACAACTGCCGATGGTTTAAAGAAAGTAGGACTTACTATTGCCTCGGATAATTTCTTTGACACAATATGGATTCAAGGTATTGACACTAAAACAATTCGTTCAAAAGCAGAGTCAGCAGGACTAAATTTTAATTATTTAAATGACACTGAATTGACAATTAGTTTTGGTGAACCGCACACATTAAATGATGTCAATACTATTCTATCTATTTTTAATGCTCCAAATTGCTCTGCACTTTCTACTTCAAGTTTAGCTTCAGAATTCTTGCGTTCAGATGCTGTTTTTTCGCATCCTGTTTTTAACAGTTATCATTCAGAATCTAGGATGATGCGTTATTTAAAAAGATTAGAAAATAAAGATTTATCTTTAGTTCATAGCATGATCCCACTTGGGTCTTGCACAATGAAATTAAATGCTGCGAGTGAGTTAATTCCAATTTCAAATCCTCAGTTTGCAAATATGCATCCATTTGCACCAATTAATCAAGCAGCAGGATACCATGAAATGTTTCGGCTCTTGGAAAAAGATCTATGCGCTTGCACTGGCTTTGCGGCAATGTCGCTTCAACCAAATTCTGGTGCTCAAGGTGAATACGCAGGATTAATGGTTATCAAAGCTTTCCATGAAGCAAATGGTGATTTTCAACGAAAAAAAATAATTATACCATCTTCTGCTCACGGAACAAATCCAGCCTCAGCAGTTATGGCAGGTTTTGAAGTAATCGTAACAAGTTGCGATGAAAATGGAAATATTGATATCGAAGAGTTGCGAACGGTTGCTCTTGAAAATACAGATATTCTCGCTGGATTAATGGTGACTTATCCTTCAACTCATGGCGTATTTGAAGAAGGAATTCGAGAAATAACTTCAATAATTCACGAAAACGGAGGTCAAGTTTACATGGATGGGGCAAATATGAATGCACAAGTTGGCCTAACCAATCCCGGAAATATTGGAGCAGATGTTTGTCATCTAAATCTTCATAAAACTTTTGCTATTCCCCATGGTGGTGGTGGACCTGGAATGGGACCAATTGGTGTAGCTGCACATTTAGCGCCTTTCTTACCAAGTAATCCGTTAATTAAAGCTGGTGGAGAGAAAGCAATTCATGCAATTTCTGCAGCACCTTATGGCAGCGCGTCCATCTTATTGATTTCTTATGGCTACATAAAAATGCTTGGAGCTATTGGTTTACGAGAAGCAACAGAAAATGCGATCTTAAATGCAAATTACATCGCCGCTGGATTAAAAGGGCATTATGATATTCTCTACACCGGAAAAAATGGAACTGTAGCCCACGAAATGATTTTGGATTGTCGGGATTTTAAGCGAACTGCTGAGGTTGAAGTTGCAGATATTGCCAAGCGCTTAATTGATTTTAATTTCCATGCGCCAACTGTTTCTTTTCCTGTAGCTGGAACACTGATGATTGAGCCAACAGAATCAGAGGACAAAGAAGAATTAGATCGTTTTATTATCGCAATGATTAAAATTCGTGAGGAAATTCGTGAAATTGAAAATGGTCACGCTGATAAAGAAAATAATCTTCTGAAAAATGCCCCGCATACAGCAGATTGCATTATCAATAAAAATTGGACTTATCCCTATTCTCCACAGGAGGCTGTTTATCCCGTTCCGTATTTAAAAGAAAATAAATATTGGGTTCCTGTTCGTAGAGTGGACAATGCTTTTGGCGATAGAAATCTAATTTGCTCTTGCCCGAGTATTGAAAGTTACGCAAACCTAAAAGAATGAAATTAGATATTCTTGCTTTTGGTGCTCACCCAGATGATGTTGAAATTTCAGCTGGTGGAACGCTCTTGAAATATATTTCTGAAGGCAAGAAGATTGGAATCGTAGATTTAACAAAAGGTGAACTTGGAACAAGAGGTTCCGCAGAATTACGAACGGAAGAAGCTAAAAAAGCAAGTGAATTATTATCCCTTTCGATTCGTGATAACCTGAATATGAAAGATGGATTCTTTGCGCTAAATGAAGAGAATAAACTTAAAATTATTCGTGAAATCCGAAAATATCAACCGGAAATTGTCTTCGCAAATAGTAGCATAGATAGACATCCAGATCATGGAAATGCGGGAAAACTAGTTGCAGATGCATGTTTTTTGGCGGGACTTCAAAAAATACAAACGCAATGTGATGGAAAAACACAAGAGGCTTATCGTCCAAGATTGGTTTTGCATTATATTCAGGATTACTATATTCAACCAGATATTGCAGTAGATGTTAGTGCATTTACAGACGCAAAAATCAAAGTTATCCAAGCTTATAAATCTCAATTTTTTGATCCTCAATCATCAGAACCAAATACGCCTATTTCTGGGGAAGAATTCTTTGACTTCCTAAAAGGTAGAATGATGACGGTGGGAAGACCTTTTGGCGCAAAATATGCTGAAGGATTTACAATTTCTCGGGTTCTTGGAGTAAGCGATTTATTTCAACTACTTTAAGAACTTTGAATAATCAAAGAAAAGCTATAACTTTGATTTAATGAAACAAGTACTGCTTATTTTCTTTTCGGTTTTACTTTTTTTTGGAAATGTTGGTATTTCTATATTTACCCATTCTTGTCGTGAAGAAGGTCTTTCAAAATCTATTTTTTTAGCATCGAACGACTGTAATTCCAATCTAAGTTCTGACGCTTGTTGCGAAGAAGAAGAAGACGCTTGTTGTGATGCAGAAGAAGATAAAAATACTTGTTGCAGTGATGAAACTCAAATTGTCAAGCTCGACGAGAAATACATCCAAAATCATGGGATTACCAAAATTTTAATTTCGGAATTTGATATTCCCACAATCTTCTACCATTCTAAAAATGTCTTATCAGCTGAAAGCCATTTATGTATAAATAAGTGGAAAGCCCCTCCTCCGAAATCTAGAAAAACAATTCTAATTCAAAACCAAGTTTTCCGTATTTAAAAATTAGGACAAGAATCTTTTTGTTCAATTTTTAATTACGAATTTATGAAAACTTATTATCTAATTATTTTATCCTTTTGTTGTATTACAAATATCGTCAATGCACAAATTAAAGGCCTCATTCAGGGAGCTGATGGAAGTCAAAAAAAACCAATTTACAGCGCAAAAATCAAGCTTTTACAAGCTAAAACAGGGGCTGTAAGTCGCGAAGACGGAACCTTTGAGCTTGTTTTACCAAAAGAATTGCCAGACACCTTGGTTATTTCTGCCTTTGGGTACAATCCAGACACACTCATTGTAAGTAAAAAAGATCGTTTTACGGCACTAAATATTCTCCTTTATTCAGACAAATTATTACCTGAAATACTTATTGAATACCGCAAAAATGGGCATTCAATCTCACGTCTAAAAACTTTGCATGTTGAAGAATTAACTGCCATAGAATTAAGAAAAGCAGCCTGTTGTAATTTATCGGAATCATTTGAGACAAATGCAAGTGTAGATGTAAACATCACCGATGCCGTTTCTGGTGCTAAAAAAATTCAAATGATGGGTTTAGATGGGGTTTATACACAAATTCAAATGGAAAATATTCCTTATTTAAGAGGCTTGGAAAGCGCGTTTGGTCTCTCGTCTTTGTCAGGAACATGGATAGAATCTATACAAATCACAAAAGGTACCGGGAATGTTGTCAACGGTTATGAATCTATGGCCGGCCTTGTGAATTTAGAACTCAAGAAACCCGATGAAATGGAAAAAATCTACTTAAATGTTTATCAAAATATTTTCGGTAGATCGGAATTTAATTTCAATAAAGGAATAATTCTAAATCCCAAATGGAGCACGGGCTTCTTAGGACATGTTTCAAGTACTTATGGTAATATTGATCGCAATAAAGATGCTTTCCGTGATTTGCCAACAGGCGATAATACCGCATTTATGAATCGTTGGGCATACAAAGGGAAAAAAATGGAGGCGCAATTCGGTATAAATTTTTACAGGGACCGAAAAGTGGGAGGACAAACTTCCTTTTTTCGCAATGAAGAAAATCAAGTAGACACGATAAATTATGGTGTTTTAATTAATTCTAAACATATAGATATTTACGGTAAAACAGGTTTTTTTGGAAAACGCCCTATGCAATCTCTTGGAATTGTCTACAACATAAAACACCAAGAAATCGATGGTTTTTTTGGACTTAAGAATTTTTCTGGTTTAGAAAAAAGAGGATATATCAACGTGATTTATGATGATATTATTGGAACAAGCGATCATACTATTAAAATTGGAACAAGCTTTGTTGCCATAGATATTTCACAGAAGGCAGATACTCTTTTACAAAAGCGCATGGAACTTGTTCCGGGAATCTTTGCAGAATACACTTATACAGGCAGAAGGTTAACAGGGGTTTTTGGAAGTCGGTATGACTATCACAGTATTTTTGGAGGACAATTTTCTCCTCGGGTTCATTTAAAATATCTTTTATCAGAAATGACGGATCTTCGTTTTACTGCAGGAAAAGGATGGCGAGTTCCAAACTTTATAATTGACAATATTTCACTACTTGCAAGTTCAAAGCAATGGATCGCCCCAAGCGAAACAAAACCTGAAATTTCTTGGAATATCGGCGGCTCTCTTGTCCACGAAATGAAAATTTTTGAGCGTAAAGCAACGATTTCTCTTGATTTTTATCATACGCGCTTTGAGAATCAACTAATTATAGACCGTGATGAAACCGTTAATACTGTAGTTTTTTCAAATCTAAAAAACAGCTCTTTTTCTAATAGCTTTCAAACAGAATTTAGTTTCTCACCGATTAAAAATCTTGATATTCGTTTGGCTTATAAATTTTTAGATGTTGAGTCAAAATATGGGAATGAAATGCGCCAACAAGTAATGATTCCAAAGCACAGGGGATTTCTTAACTTAGCATACCGCAGTCGCAATAAACGTTGGGAATATGATTTTACTTGTTCTATGTTTAGCCCTTCTCGTTTGCCAATTCAAAGAGATATGACGAATGACACACTCTTAATTTCTGACATGAAAAGTAGAATGTATCCGATGATAAATGCACAAATAACGCATATTTATAAAAAATTTGATTTTTACATTGGTGGGGAGAACTTAACAAATTCCGTACAAAAAAACCCGATAATTGATGCAGCTAATCCATTTGGCAGTAAATTTGATGCAACAAATATATTCATGCCTATAACTGGAATAAATATTTATGTCGGAATCCGGTATGCCATTGCAAAAACTAAAAAGTAACATATAAACATATAAATCTTTAAACATGAAAAATATACTGCTGTCAACGCTATTCATCCTTTTAACTTTAAACGGATTCAGTCAAAAAACCCAAAAAATTCAAACTGTTGTAATTAGTACCTCATCTCAATGTGATGACTGTAAAGAACGTATTGAAGAAAAATTAAACTATACGAAAGGGATTAAGTTTGCAGAATTGAACTTAGAAACGAATAAAGTAGAAGTTAAATTTTCCACTAAAAAAATTACCTTGCTTGAGATAAAACAAATATTAAATCAACTTGGTTATGATGCTGATGAAAGCAAGGCAAAAAAAGAAGATGTTGAAAAACTACCGAAATGCTGTCAGCCAAATGGTATGAAGGGCTAAAAAAAGCATAAGGGTTTATACAGTAAAAGCCCCTTCCAAATGTTCAATATTTGTGCGGAAAGAATTGTGGACAATGGAAACAACATCAAAGCGAACCTCTTTGTCTATCTGGTTTGATTGAATATAATGATCTGCAACTTTAATGATTTGCCCTTGCTTTCCTCGAGTTACAGCCTTCCAAGGTTCACCAATTTCTGCAGTATTTCGTGTTTTAACTTCAACAATAACTAATAAATTATTTTTTTCCATGACAATATCTACTTCATATCTTTTGAATCGGATGTTTTTATCTACAAAAACATATCCTTTTTTCAAAAGGTAATTTTTTGCTTTTTCTTCACCCCAAGGACCTAATTCTTCTTTCTTCATCATTCAATTTACTTGAAGATACAAAAAAGAATTAAATTTTCCCACTAAAACTTTATGAATACTATCTTTACCAATAAATTTCTTGCATGCAGAAAATCCTCATTAAAAATATAAAAAGCTTAGTGCAAGCGGGCGAAGATATACCACCTATCCGCAAAGGAAAAGATATGCAAGAATTACCAATTGTTAAAAATGCTTTTCTCTACCTTGAAGACAATGAAGTTATTGCTTACGGGAAAATGGATGATTGGAAAGAAATCGGAAGCTCAAGCGATATCGAAATAATTGATGCTGAAGGCTGTTTTGTTTTACCAGCATTTTGTGATTCACATACGCATACTGTTTTTGCAAAAACAAGAGAGGAAGAATTTGTTGACAGAATTCATGGAATGAGCTACGAAGAAATCGCGCTAAAAGGTGGTGGAATTTTAAATTCTGCAGCAAAATTAGCTGAAATGACGGAAGAGGAACTTTTTAATTCAGCGCAAGAAAGAATTAAAAAAATGATTGCTTGCGGAACCGGAGCCATCGAAATTAAATCAGGTTATGGTTTAAGTGTTGCATCGGAACTTAAAATGCTTCGTGTTATAAAAAAACTAAAAGCAAAGAATAAAATTGAAATTAAAGCAACTTTCTTAGGTGCACATGCATTCCCGCTTGCATATAAAGAAAATCATCGGGGCTACATTGACTTAATTATTAATGAACTACTTCCACTAATTGCAAAAGAAGAATTAGCAGAATACATAGATGTTTTTTGTGAGAAAAATTACTTCTCAGTTGATGAAATGGCTGAGATAATCTCGGCAGGAAAAGAATATGGTTTAATTCCAAAAGTGCATGTAAATCAATTTACAATACTCGGTGGAGTTAAAAAAGCTATAGATCTTGGCGCTTTGAGTGTAGACCATTTAGAGGAAATTGATGAAGAAGATATTTTGGCGCTTCAAAATAGTAATTGCATGCCTACTTTCCTTCCTGGCTGTTCGCACTTTCTCGGTCTTCCTTTTGGTGCTGCACGAAAAATAATGGCTGCAGATTTACCTTTGGCTCTGGCAAGTGATTTTAATCCTGGATCAGCTCCAAATTATAATTTATTTACGATCTGGTCTTTGGCATGTATAAAAATGAAAATGACACCAGAAGAAGCATTAAATGCTTTGACGATAAATTCAGCTTATGCTATGGGTTTGCAAAGAACTCACGGAAAAATATGCCTTGGCAGTAAAGCGCCAATAATTTTAACAAAAGCAATTCCATCTTTGGCTTATTTGCCTTATTCTTTTGGTGAAGTGAATGTGTCTCGTGTTTTTATTTGATCGGTATATTTTACTATCTTTGATTGTATATGAAATTCCTTATTTTTTTTCTTTTTACTGCTTTTATTTCACTTGCATATTCTCAAGTTGTAGATGTTAATAAACAGCTTTTATGGGAGATTTCTGGAAATGGGTTAAAAGAAAAATCTTATTTATTTGGAACATTGCACTCCAATGACAAGCGAATTTTTGATCTATCAGACTCGGTCTATTATGCCTTAGATAAAGCTAATCTTATTATTCTGGAAGCAGATATATTTGAATTATTTAAAGATATAGATTCAAGAGAAGATTTGCCAAATACACTTTATGATAAGGATGGAAAAGCGTATACAGCATCAGAAATTGCCTCAAGAACAACCTATGGCGATGAAAATGGTATGCCACAATTTATTGACGCTGCATTAGAGGAGTATTGTCACAATGCAAACAAGAAATTTTTTGCACTTGAAGATGTGAAAGATCAACTTAATTTGGGTGCAAAATTAAATTTTACAAAACGTGTTTTTATTAATGATGCGTTTAATGATTTCTCTAATCAAAAACTAATAGAACTCTATCTTAAAGGAGATATTTCTGCAATAGAGCGATTTATAAGGGCAAATTTAGCTTCGGACAAGAAACAATTTACAGCATTAATTACTGATAGAAATAATAAAATGGTTCATAAATTGGATTCTCTTTTGAGGAAAAAAGATTCCTTTTTCTGTGCAATTGGTGCAGGGCATTTAGCTGGGATTGATGGTGTAATTAATCTCCTGAGAACAAGAGGTTATCGCTTAAGACCAATTTTATGGTCAAGGAGTGAAAATAAAACACTTGCCAAAAAAAAAATCAACTCCTTCCGGTCTTATACATTTAATGATTTAACAAGTGGATTAAATGCAAATTTTCATGGAAAACCTTTTGTAGAAAAAAATTCAGACGGGAGCTTGAGTTTAATTTACCGAGAATACGGCCAAGGAAATTCTTATATTATTGATATTATACCAAATGATTCCACTCTGTCTTTTGAGCAAATTGCAACAATCTATATAGCAAGTCCACCCGATATAAATTTCAATAAAAAAATATTGGATGATGGAACGCTATTATTTGAGGGACTTTCAGACACCTATCCAGAGGGTTTAAATTGGGTTCGTATTATTTTTAGTGAAAAACATTTTGCTGTACTTAAAACATATGGGGGAAATAAATTTATGCATTCAGATAGACCAAAAAAATTCTTTGATAACGTTTGGTTTGAATAATTCATTGAGTTTAATTTATGTAGTATGAAATTCATTGACCAAATCTCAAGATATATCAAAGAAAATAATTTTGACTTGAGAAATCTTACAGTTGTTCTTCCTTCAGAAAGGGCCACTAAATATTTAGCACAATCGCTATTTACCTGTTATGATAAACCGATTTTCTCACCGGAAATAATTACAATTGATCGTTGGGTAAAAAAACATTCTTTACCAATTATTGATAAAACACGACTTCTACTTTATCTCTTTGAAATGTACCTTGAAACTGATGAGGGAAAGGATGCTACTTTCGAGGAATTTCAAACATGGGGTCCAATTGTTCTTAGTGATTTTGATGATATTGATCGGTATATGTTGGATCATGAACAGGTCTTTAAAAATTTAAAAGCGATTAAAGAATTAGAGAGTTGGCAAATTGATGAAGAAAACTTTTCAGCTTCGCAGGTAAAATTTATGGAGTTTTGGGATCGCTTGCCAAAATACTATGGAGAACTCCATAAAAAACTACAAGCTAAAAACACAATAACAGCGGGCTTGGCTTATCGTAAGCTTGCTGAAAATACAAATGTGGTTCTTTCAGGAAATGAAAAGCAACATTTTATTTTTGCGGGATTTAATGCTCTTTCTAAATCAGAATTAAGGATAATAAAAAATTTATTATTACAAAAGAAGGCGAGTTTTTTGGTAGATGCAGATTTCTATTATTACGAAAATAAAATTCATGAAGCAGGTGCTTTTATAAGGAAAAATTTAGATTTTTTAGAAATTGGAAAACCTGAAATAATTGGAGATCATTTAAGGGATAAAAATCTTGTTCTGAATGTTGTTGAGTGCGCGCAACACACTGGGCAAGTAAAGGTGGCTGCGACAGAACTCTCAAAATTAAGCCCAGCAGAATTGGATTCCGCACTCGTATTATTAGCAGATGAATCCTTAATTAGTTCAATGGTTAAAAATATCCCTGTTTCTGTAGGAAAAGCAAATATTACCCTGGGACTTCCTTTAAGTCAAACACCCATAAAAACTTGGGTAGAACTTATTTTTGATATTCAAGAAAATAAATCGCGCTTTAAATCAAATGCAATCTATTACAAAGATTTACAGCGAATTATAAACCATGTATTTACTTTAGGAGCGATTAATCGTGAGGAAAAAAGAATCTTAGTTGCCCTTGAGCAAGAAACCATAAGGAAGAATAAAGTTTTTCAAAACTGCGAAAAGTTAGATTTAGGAACTCAAACTCAGAGAATCATTCAATTAATAACACAAGATTGGGATCAAGATTGGAAAAAAGCCATGGAAGTTATTCGTTCTCTAAACAAGATTTTATTAGAATTACTTCCTGTAACCAATGAATTTGAGCGGAATATTATACAAGTTTTTGATGAATCACTCTTAGAATTTGAACAGATTCTAAAAGAAGGGATTCCAAAAATTGCATTGAGAAGTTTTAAGCTACTTTTCTTTCAACATTGGGGAGGAAAAAGCATTGCTTATCACGGAAATCCAATTCAAGGACTTCAAGTTATGGGGCTTTTGGAAACAAGGCTTTTAGATTTTGAACACCTGATTATTGTCGGTTTGAACGAAGGAAAATTACCAAATACAAATGTCTTAAATTCTGTTATTCCAATGGATTTAAGATATGGACTTGGCTTACCTTCGCTCCGTGAAAAACAAGGTTTATTTGCACATCATTTTTATCGCTTATTACACAAGTGTAAAACTTTTACTGCAACTTATACCACTGCAGTTGAGCAAATTAGCAGCAATGAAGCAAGTAGGTATTTACTACAGTTAGAACTTGAGTTGGCAAATTACACTAAAACGGTAGAACTTAAAAAGCATTTTTATTCGGTGCCTTTTCCTGAACTTCAAGTTCTTCCCGCAACAATTGTAGCCAAACAAGAAGAAATAATAATTCGTCTTGATACATTTTTTGATCGGAGTATTTCTGCTTCGGGACTTAATAAATACATTACATGTCCACTTGATTTTTATTACCGCTACATTGTAGAATTTGGAGAAGAAAAGGCAGTGGAAGAAGATCTAGAATCAAGCACATTTGGCTCTTTAATCCATAAAACACTAGAATTATTATTTCAACCTTTAGCACAGCGAGATAAAAAAGGTGAACCTGTCACTCCAGCCCCTAAAAATTTAGAAATAAAGGATGTAGAAAAAATGCTTACAAACTATAAAGAAATTTTATATAAGGAATTTTTAAATTACTTTAATGGAGATGAACAGCTTTTCTTGAAAGGAAAAAATCTATTAAGCTACGAAATGGCAATGAAAATCACTAAAAATACGCTATTAGCAGAAAAGCGTTTTCTAGAAAAAGAAACAGAGCTTGTATTTATAGAACAAGTAGAAGCTGAGATGACAAGCGCAGTTGAGATTCAAATAAAAGAAGAAAAGAGAATAATAAATTTTAAAGGATATATTGACAGAATTGACAAGATTGGGAGTAAATACCGCGTAATAGATTACAAGACAGGAAAAGTTACTGACAAAGATGTAGAATTTAAAGTATCTGAAGATGGTATAAAAGCTTCTTTTGCTTCCTCGAAACACGCCCTGCAACTTGCTCTATATTCTATTTTTTTCAAAGAAAAATATAAGGTGCTTCCCGATATAGCAGCAATTTATTCATTGGTAAATTTAACGAAGCCTTTTGAATTAAAATTTAAAAACAAGAATGGATTAGAAGATTTTCCGGAGTTATTTAAAGAACTTGTGGAGGAGGTTATTTCTGAAATCTACGACTTAGATGTACCGTTTGAACACAGCAGCAATTCAAAATATTGCAATTTTTGCAATTAAAGACAAATAAAGTTTAATATAATTCTAATTTCAAAGAAGTTCTATAATCTTTTATTTCTTCTCGGTTAATTTTCTGCTCTGCGTTTTTAAGTAGATTCAATAAATACAATAAGTTGTCTTTATCTTCGATTTCAATTGGATATTCATTTCCCTCTTCATCTTCTTCATATTGCGCTTGCACGTCAAAAACCTTGTTTTCTTCAATGAATTCATACGTTAAGCGAAGCACTTTTACAACAAGTGGATCCTGCTCTTTTAAAGCTAATTCGCGCAAATCTTTTAAATTCTCAATTAGTTTTGCGGCCTTTATTCCACTTTTTTCAACGCTTGCAATAATTGCATCTAATTTTTCGTTGGCAGAGATTGTCTTCATAACAGATTATTTTACCGCAAATTTAATGAGTTTACTTGGATTATCAACACTTCAGTATTGAACAATCACTTTTTTATCTGAAATAAACCGAAAAAGAAATATTAAGTTTGTTCTATGCAATTTTTTTTACAAGCTATAGGTATTGGTTTTTTGCTCAGCGTGATGGTTGGACCAGTATTTTTTGTTCTCCTAGAAACTAGTATTACTAAAGGTATACGAGCTGCATTAGCTTTGGATATTGGGGTTTTTATTAGTGATATATTATATATATTGTTCGCCCTTAGTTTTGTTGATCAAATAAGCTCTATTAATTCCGGTGAAAACAAATTAATATTTGGATTTATAGGAGGGTCAATCTTCATTATTTACGGCACATTTTATTTTTTTAAAAAATCAAAAATGGTTGATTTAACACTGGAGGCAGAAAATACAAGTAAAGAAGTTGCTGCAGCTCCAAAAGACTATTTATTATTAGGTTTAAAAGGCTTTATTTTAAACATAGCAAATCCCGCTGTTATTTTTTATTGGTTAAGTATTTTATCCCTTGCAGCTCAATCTGTTCCAGATAATACAAAAAATCCAAATACATGGATTCTATTATTCATTTCTATTCTTTTGGGCACTTACTTTAGTATTGATGTTTTAAAAGTTTTTACAGCAAAAAGACTTAGAACTCTTGTAAACCAAAACTTATTGAATGCCTTAAACATTCTTATCGGGCTAATCTTTTTTCTCACTGGAATCTTTCAAATTATTAAGAATTTTCAAATTATACTTGCTAATTAAAAACTTTAATTTCAATTCACTTATGTATAAAATAAGCTGTCTTTTTTTATTTTTTTTATTTTTAAATCCTACTTTTTCTCAGAAAGTAGAGAAAGAAAATTTAACACAAAAAATAAAATTGTTTTGGGATCAAGGGAACAAAAAATTACAAGCGACAGGATCTTATTATACAAATGAGCGACGGGGAAATACGACTGAAAAGCATGGAAAATGGCTTTTTTATTCTTACGATGGCATTTTAGAAGAAGAAAGAAACTACTACCGGAATAGAATTCATGGCTTACAAACAATTTATTTTCCAACTAAAAAAATAAAGCAGCAAACTTACTTCACCTTCAATGTTCCTGACAGCTCTTTTAAAGAATGGAATGAAGACGGCCAACTTATTATTTCAGGCAATTATGATCTTGGGAGTCCCGATGGCATTTGGGAATATTACTACGATAATGGTAAAAAAAAATCAGTGGAAGAAGTTGTAAAAGATACAATCTATCTTCGTTCTTTTTTTGAAAATGATTCTTTAAACATTCAAACTATTAAAGATGGAAATGGATTTATTAAATCCCTTTATTCCAATGGTGTTACAAAAGAATTATACACCTTTAAAAATGGCCTGAAAACTGGCTTATTTGAAGAAAGAACAGCAAATGGAATACTATCAATTAGTGGATCTTTTAAGGCTGGCAAAAAAGATAGTATTTGGGAATTTTTCAGTTTTTTAGGGAATCTTGAAAAAAAGATTGCGTATAAAAATGATTCTCTTGATGGAGAATACCTTGTTTATTATGAAGATCAATCTGTAAATACGAAAGGCAAGTATAAAAATGGCTCGAAAACTGGGGAGTGGATCTGGAATTTTTCAAATGGAAATAGAGAAATGATTGGATACTTTGAAAATGACTTACAACAAGGCAAGTGGATGTATTATTTTCCAACGGGTGAAGTTTCATACACAGCCAATTTTGATCGAAATAAGAAAACCGGGGAGTGGATTTATTATTTCAAAGATGGGAAAGAGGAACGCAAAGGCTCATATATAAATGATTTAAAGAATGGCTTGTGGGAAACTTGGTATGAGGATGGAGCAACACTCATGACAGGTTCATACTTAAATGGAAAAGAGGAAGGAGAATGGTTTAATTTTTGGGAAAATGGGGTTTTAAAAAACAAATCATTTTTTAAAAATGGCAAGTTAAATGGCGTTTGGTTTTCATATACCCCAGATAAAACATTAGTCACAAAAGGTTTTTATACAAAAGGTCTAAAAAACGGAACTTGGTATGATTATTATAACAATGGTCGATTAAAAGAAGTTACAAACTATAAAATTATTACGCGAAAAAATAAAATGAATGCTATTGCTGTTTTTGGAATGAAGGAAACAACAAGTGAATTACACGGAAAATACCAAGCTTTTTCACAACTAGATTTTCAACAAAAAGCAAAAGGAACTTATAAAAAAGGGCTAAAAAATGGAACGTGGTATGATTATTATCCAGGTGGAGTCATCCCGACAATTATTTCAAACTATAAAAATGGTGAGCTGAATGGAATTTTTCAACAATTTGGAAGAAGAGGAGAACCCATTTACGAAATAAATTATAAAAAGGGCTTAAAAGATGGATGGTTCATTGCATTTGATACAAATGGGCAAGAGAAAATAAGGAAAATGTTTCAAAAAGGAGTAGAACTTCAAAGAAAGCAAAGTGGAGATCTTTTTTCGCCCTAAGCTAGGAGAAACTTTCAATAAATAAGGTTAATTCAACAAAGTCATCTACAGATAATTGTTCTGGGCGTTCATTGGTAAATTTCTCAGGCAGCTCGTTTCCTTTTAAAAGTTGTTTAATGGAATTTCGAAGGGTTTTTCTACGTTGATTGAAGGCCATCTTCACCACTTGAAAAAAGAGTTTTTCATTACAATCTAATTCCTTTCTCTCATTTCTAGTACAGCGAATTACACCAGATTTTACTTTTGGCGGTGGAATAAAAACATGTTCATCTACTGTAAAGCAATAATGAATATCATAAAAGGCTTGTAGAAACACACTGATAATTCCATATTCTTTTGTTCCTGGTTTTTCAGCAATTCGAATAGCAACCTCTTTTTGAAACATTCCCATTATTTCAGGAATTTGATTGCGGTATTCTAAACATCTAAATAATATCTGGGAGGAAATATTATAGGGGAAATTTCCAACCACGCAAAAAGGTTTAGTCCCCATAACTTCTTGAAGGTTCATTTTTAAAAAATCCCCCCAAATAATTCGATTACGGTGCTCTGGATATTTATTGCGCAAAAAATCAATTGATTCAGAATCTACTTCCAATAACCATAAATTTAACGATTTATCAGTCATTAAGAATTCTGTTAAAGCACCCATTCCGGGGCCAACCTCAACTACATTTTTACAATTATGGTGATTTGTTAACTGCTGTGCTATTTTTTCGCAGGTTCCTTTATCCTTTAAGAAATGTTGCCCAAGATGCTTTTTTGGTCTTACAAACATATTATTTAAATTCTTCAATTACCGTTAATAAAGTTCTAAAAGCTGCAAAATATCCTTGGAATTTTTCTGAGTGCTCTTTTTGTAATAATGGAGCGTGCAGCTTGCTATATGTTTCCATTAATTCTTCTGAGGAGCAAATATACATTACTGAAAAAGTAATTCCACCCTCTTCTTCCGCTTGTATTTTAGAGATTTTACCCTCTGTAAAACAAGATGTAGCCATAACATTAGGGATGTGCTTTGTTCGCATCCAACTCAACCATTCTTCTGCTTTTGATGGGTCTACGCTTACCGTTACATTATATAGAATCATGCTGACAAAGGTAGAGATTATTCAAGATTAAACTAAAGATATATTCTTATCAACTTGTAAACTAACTTAAATTAGTTTAAAACTAAATTATTCATCTTAAGCGTAATAATAATAAAAAAACTAAATTTGAATTTTAATTCTAAATCTAAAAAATATGAAACTATTATTACTCTCTTTAACTTTTGCAGTATTTACAGCAAATAATCTAGGTGCTCAGTCATGTACACCAGGATCAAATTTTGCTGATTCTACTTATGGTGTTTGGCCAAGTGTAACCACAAATTTCCCTGCAGCATTAGTAAGTGTGCCTTATACAACAGATATTAATTTTAAGGTTCCCTCAACTATTACAGCTGATATCGTAGAAGTAATTCCCGAAGCAGAACCTGTTCTAGGCAGCGCTATTCAATCTTTTAAAATAACAAATGTATCAGGTTTACCTGCCGGTTTTTCCTATGTTTGTAACATTTCATCTTGTGAGTACCTTGGCGGTTCAAATGGTTGTGCGAATATTTATGGCACATCAACAGCCTCTGCTGGATCTTATCCAGTAGCTATTGAATTTGATATAACAGTTTTAATTTCTTTAATTCCTGGTTTTCCTCCAGTTCCACTTCCTCAATCAACATCTTTTGATGGTTATTCAATTGAACTTGGAAATGCTGGCACAATTGAGCAAATAATTGCACCGATATCGGTTTCGCCAAATCCTGCAAACAATGAAATTAAAATTGAAGGGATTACGGCATCTATGAAAGCAAACCAAATTTCAATTTTAAATATTGAAGGAAAAGTTGTTGCTGAAAGAGAAATTAAAGATGTATTAAATACAACATTTGATTTATCAGCTGTAAAAGCGGGAATCTATTTTGTAAATGTTAGCCATGCAAGTGGTAACAAAACCGTTAAATTTATAAAGCAATAAGTATAAATCTGAGCTAAAATTTTAAAAGGGAAGTTTTACACTCCCTTTTTTTATTTATAAAAATTCATTTCGTCAATGTATTTATAAACGGGTTCAGTTAATAAATAACGCACATCTTTTTTATCTTTTATTGCTTGACGAATAAAGCTAGAGGAAACTTTCATGACAGGGGCATCTTCACAGAAAATAACATTCGCATGTGATTTGTAATCGTTAATTAATGCTGCACTCATCGATATTACTTCTTGTTCTTCCTGAATTGTAAGTACGCGTGGATAAACATAGATTTTATGTTTCCGCAAAATTACTTCATGATTGTACCATTTATGAAAAGTTCGGAGATTGTCTTCACCCATTATAATTGCAAACTCATTTGTAGGATATTTCTCTATGAGATGTGTAATAGTTGTAATTGTAAAACTTGGTTTAGGCAGGTGAAATTCGATATCGCTTGCTTTTAATAATCTATTGTCCTCTATTGCTGCACGAACAATCCCAAGTCTATGAAAATCTGGAAGTAAAGTTGCTTTGTCTTTAAGGGGATTTTGAGGAGTAACTACCAACCAAACCTGATCCAAATCAGTATAATCTGCCATATAATTTGCGATCACTAAATGACCGACATGAATGGGGTTAAAAGTACCGAAATACAGACCAATTTTCATCGTGATAAAAATTTTAAGACTTGCTCACAAGCAGAAGCTATTGCTTGTTCTAAAATATCATTTTCAATGATGGTGTCAAATTCTCCGGCCCTTAATACTTCTTCTTTTGCCTTTTTAATTCTAATTTGAATTTTATCTTCTGTCTCCGTATTTCTTTTGCGTAAGCGTTCTTCCAAAATATCTTGATTTGGTGGCTTTATAAAAATTGCCAGGGCATTCTCCTTAAAAATCTCTTTTAAATGAAGGCCACCAATAACATCCACATCAAATACAACTGTTTTCCCTAAATTCCAAATAAGTGATAATTCACTTTTTAAGGTTCCATAATAGTTATTCTTGTAAACTTCTTCCCATTCAACAAAATCATCTTGCAGAATCTTCGCTTGAAATTCTTCTATGCCAATAAAATAGTAATCAACACCATCTTTTTCTACTCCTCTCGGCTCGCGACTACAAGCAGAAATAGAAAATGCCAATTGATTCATTTCAGCTAAAAGCGCACGCACAATGGTTGTCTTCCCTGCTCCAGATGGCGCCGAAAAAATGATGCATTTTCCTTCTTTAGCTTCGTTTATCATTGTTTATAAAGTATTCAGTACTTGTTCTTTGATTTTCTCTAGATTATCTTTCATTTCAACAACTAATCTTTGCATGTCGCCATGATTACTCTTGCTTCCCAAGGTATTAATTTCACGTCCTAATTCCTGAGCTATAAAACCTAATTTTTTACCTGAAAGAGGAGAACTCATGGTTTCTATAAAGTAATTCAGGTGATTTGTTAAGCGCATTTTTTCTTCTGAAACATCGAGTTTTTCTAAATAAAAAATCATTTCTTGTTCTAAGCGATTTTGATCGAGGCCTGGATGCTCTAATTCTTTTAATCCTTTAAGAATTCTTTCTTTAATTTGTAGAATTCGGATATCTTCAAAAGCTTCTATTTGAGATAATAACGAACGAATTTCACCAATTCGTAATTCAAACTCCTTTTTTAAAGCAGCACCTTCTTGAGCGCGAAAATCATTTAACTTTCCGCAGGTTTCATTTACTAGATTTAAGATCCATTTTTTTTCTTCCTCCGTCAATTCTGAAGTCTGAGTATTTAATACTTCAGGCATGCGCAAAACAATTGATAAATAATCTTGCGGGGCCTCTCCCCAAGACTCATTCAATTTTTTTATTGCAGAATAGTATTTTGTAGCTACTTCATTATTTATAATGTTGTTAAGACTTTCATTTGTGCTTTCTATGAAAATTCCAACATCAACTTTCCCACGGTCTAAATTTTCGGAAAGCATTTTTCGAATAGCGGTTTCTAAATCTCTATATGGCGAAGCTATTTTAAGTGATAAATCTAAGCCCTTACTATTTAAAGAGCGGATTTCAACAGAAACCTTTTTCGATTCAAAAACTCCGTTTGATTTCCCGAAGCCGGTCATTGATAATAACATAGTTAAGTTTTATGTAAAAATAGGCAATTGTAAGTGATTACTCAAAAAGTAAATCAGCATCAATACCTTCATTTTGCTCTTTAATATACAAAGCTATTTCACTTACAAAGTGATTTTTTTGAGTCTCACCTTCATTTCGATTATCTAAATAATCCTTTAAATAGAGTTGAGATTCTAAAAGTTGATGTTCCTCAAAAGGGCCAGGCATATTCTCAATAATTGTTAAACAATCCAGGGCTTGCATAAAATCTCCATGAACAGCAATTGAAACAATATCTGCTAAATGAGCACTGAAATCCAGTTTACTATTCCATATTACTGCTAAAAATTCTTGTTTAGATATGGGATTTTCCTCTTTCTCAATCAAACGCACTATTTCAGCTGCCGCCTCTTGCTTTTGTATATTCGAGACAAACTCTAATATCCTTTTTTTAACTTCTGTATTTTTTTGCGTACGATAAATCTCAAATAATTCACTTATGAGAGCTAATTTGCCATCAGTTTCAAGTAATTTTAATGCGTTTAAAGCAGATTCTTGATTTTCAGAATTTAATTCCTTTAAATTTTTTGCTTGCTTAATCGTAGCCATTTTTTTAGCCATCCCTCAATTTTTTGATTGGGCAAAGATATGAAAACAAAATCGTTATCAAAAAACAAGATTCTTTAAGTATCTGAGCACGAAATTAAAATTGCTCTTTTATGAAAGATTGAGTGTTCAAAAGTATCCTATGTTAATTGTATTTTATCCCTTTTTCTTCAAGAATTTTGTTAAAAATAATTATTATGAAAAACTTATTCTCACTACTTCCTTTTTTTATTGTTTTACTTCTACTTTCAGCTTGTGTCCCTGCGAAGAAATACAAGGATTTATTAGAGCGTGAAAAAGTTTGTTCTGAAGAATTAGCAAAATTCAAAAAAAGTAGCGGAGAATATGAGTCATTATCAAAAGACTTACAAACAAAATTTGCCAATGCAAGTAGGGATTTAACAAAGCTTATTCAAGATACAACTGCTTTAGGAAGCAACTATCGTTTATTACTAAGAGATTATAATATAATAGATGGCGAGTATAAATCACTACAGAAATCTTTTGATAAATTAAAAAATTTGAGCGCTAAAGAAACAGCAGAATTACAAAATCAATTAGAAGCAAAAAATAATGAGTTACAGATTAAAGAGGATGCTTTATTGAAATTAGATCAAGAATTAAAAGAAAAACAACGTTTACTTATAGAGCGCGAAAAACGTGTAAATGAACTGGAAGAAGTAATTCGTAAAAAAGAAGCTGCAGTTCAATTGCTAAAGGCGAAGGTGGCAAATGCTCTAAGAGGATTTGAAAATCAAGGCTTATCCGTAGTTCAAAAAAACGGTAAAATTTATGTTAGTTTAGAAGCAAAATTACTTTTTAAATCAGGAAGTACATTTGTTGAAGAAGAAGGGGTTAGAGCTTTAGTTGAATTAGGCAAGGCGCTAGAATCTGAAAAAGATCTTGAAATAATTGTCGAGGGGCATACGGACACTGACAAATTAAATAGTAGTACATCTCCAAAGAATAATTGGGAGTTATCTGTTTTAAGAGCAACCTCTGTAGTTCAAATTTTACTAAACAACTCTAGTATGACTCCATCTCAAATTATGGCAGGAGGGCGTGGCGAATTTTTGCCAATTGATGAGTCTGATAAAGCAAAAAATAGACGAATAGAAGTTATTATTTCGCCGAATTTAAATGAGTTATTTGAAATTATTTCTAACGAGTAATTATCTAATAACATTAACGTGTCCACTTATTGTTTCACTTTGGCCTTTGATTGTTACATAATTAATGCGCCAAGAGTAAGCTCCACTTTGAACGTCAGTATTACCGTATTTCCCATCCCATTCAAAATTTAAATCGGCAGCCTCAAAAATCAATTCTCCCCAACGATTATAAATCGAAATTTCTAAAGATTTAATCCCAATAAAACTTCCATAAAAATAGCAGTTATGTTCATCTTCATCTGGGGTAAATGTGTTAGGTATATAAATGTATAATTCTTCTTTAATTGTTATTGGTTTTGTTATGGTATCAGTACAACCTTTATTATCAGTGGCTATTAGCGTAACATAATAGGTGGAATCTATGAAGTAGGTAATTATAGGGTTTACCATACTAGAAGTTGTTCCTTCACCAAAATTCCATAAATAAAATGAAGCATTCGTCGAAGTGTTTTGAAAAGCAATTGGCAATCCTATCATTAAAGTATTACTACTAATTTCAAAATTTGCATTTGGTTCAATTACAATCACTGTTGCTATTGCTGGGACAGAAAAAGTTTGACATTCATCTGACACATTTACGACATAATTTGTAGTCACAGATGGATAAACCCAAAGAGAATTTACAGTTGTGTTATTGTGAGGCCATACGTAATAGTAAGCCCCATATCCTCCACTTGCTGAAGCTGATATGAAAGCACTTTCTCCAGGGCAAATCTCAATAGCTGGACTTGTAGTTACAATCAAAGGAGGACTTGATATTGTATATATCACGGTCTCTGAAGCAACAGATCCGCAGTTGTCAGTAACAGTAGCGACAAAGTCCGTACTAAGTGATGGACTCACAGTCACGGTGTCAAGTGAGCTTATTTGAGTAGTATTTTCTAACCATTCAAATGAGTAGATTCCTGAGCCACCAGTTGGAGTAATATCTAAAAGTACTGGAATATATGGGCATATTTCCGTAATATCATTATTTACACTAATCGTTAAAGGTTGGAAGACTGGAACGGTTACCATTATATTAGCAGAACTTGGTTGATTGGAACAAGTCCCTGAAACTTCAACAGAATAAGAACTGCTTACTGAAGGAGTGAAATTAATCGTAGATGTCTGAGCTCCGGTATTCCATAAATAGGAAAAGGGGGCGAGTCCTCCAGTAATATTTGTAGTTAAAACAACATTGTCGCCAGGACAATTGATTGTTGTTGCATTAATTTGTACGTTCAATGGAGGTATATCTTGAATAAATAAATCTAAAATCAAGGGGGTAATATTTCCACATGGGTCAACTAATGGGAAAACTAAACTTATTGTCTCCAAACCTTCCACAAGATTGTCATAAAGAGAAGTTATCGTAAAACTCACAGTACTTTGACCTGGTGCAAATGTTATACTTGCGGGCACTCCTGAAAAATCAAGCCCATTTATTGCGGTTCCGATTATTTGTATTGGAATTGTTAAGGGTGGCGAAAGATTTGTTTGACGAGAAAGAGTAACGGTAGCATTAACACAACCTTCAGCAATCCAGTCAGGATTGGAAAATAATGATTGAGATATGGTATAATCTAAATCAACGGGTGTTTTGGATGTTAAGCTATTTGCTTCAAGAAAAATTCCTGAGTCCCACTGACCATCTCCAACATCTGCAATTGCTAAAATTAAATGATATGTCTCTCCGCACTGAACACTTGAAACTGCCTCTAAAACATCCGTGAAGCCATCGTATTGAATGTAAAAGGGAGATGAATTGTACGGAGATGAAATCCCATCCCCATTAAAATTAAAAAAGGTAGGATTTGTTATTTCATTTACATTATTAATCGAAACAATACTTCCATTATTTGGAAGTCTAGCAATATTTTGTAAACCTATTATTCCAGGACCAGCAATAAAAAATCCAAATAAATCATTGAATCCAGAATTAATTGGTGGTGCAAATTCAGGGTATTCATCAGAACCAAATACATATTTAAAACGAACAGTATCTGAATAAGGAATAAAGTCAAATTCTAAAATTGCGGCATCATAGGTTTGCACACCGCCAATTATTCCGGAAAGTAACGTTGAGCCATCACTTCCATTTGTTTGGCCAGCACCCGTCTGATTGTTTGGCCCGTGGGGGCCACTTCCATTGTCAATAACTGTGCCGGTAGTAATTATGATACCATTAGCAATTCCGAGATTAGTTCCTGTTCCAGAAAATGAACCAATTGAACTTGGAGAGCCATTAAATGTAATATTGGAAACGGTTACACCTGGTCCAATTAAGGTATTTTGAACAAGTGCTTGAGGATTGATACCTGTATTCGTAGTTAATTGGGCAAAGCTAATAGTTGAGCTTATCAGAAGCAAGGAAATAAAAATGTGTTTTATATTAGTTTGCATAATTAATTATTAAACGAAATTAACTGAAAAACGTTGTTTTTTTTAGCTTTTTCTTTTGAAAAAAAACAATTATAGCTATTTTAAAATTTTGTAGCTAGTATTTGGATTTTTATGATTTATTCTTTGCTTAAAAAGAGTGCTTCGTCTATATTATTTTTTTAAAATTAACGGTATGTTAATATCAACATTAAGTTGTCTATATTCTAATTTTTACAGCTTATTTAAAGGTTCATTTATATTTAATTTTATAAAAAAAAGATGTTGAAAAAAGAAAAAATATTTGTGCTTGACACCTCTGTCCTTTTGCACGACCATCAAGCCATAACAAATTTTAAAAACAACAATGTTACCATTCCAATAACTGTATTGGAGGAACTTGATAAGTTTAAAGTTGGCAATGACACTAAAAACTTTTGTGCCCGGGAAGTAATTCGATTTATTGACAAACTTTCAATTAAAGGTTCACTACAAGAATGGATTTCATTAGGAAAGCTCCTTGGAAAATTTAAGATAGTTATGGATAGTCAGCCAAAATTGATTAACGCAGAGCATGTTTTTGCAGCGGAAAAAAATGACCATAAAATCATCAATGCAGCATTGTATTTAAAAGAGCAAGAGCCAAAACACATTGTTATTCTTGTCACAAAAGACATTAATCTAAGAATTAAAGCAAAGGCATTAGGATTAATAGCTGAAGATTATGAAACAGGAAAAGTTAACATTGACGATTTAAAAGGATCTAGCTCGTATGGAATTGAAAATGTAGATTCAGAAATAATTCGGGATATTTTTATTAAAGGAGCCATCGATGAAAATGGTGTTTTGGGAAATAAAAAAGAAATAAATGGTTACTACATTTTAAAAAATGGCAAAACCTCTTCATTAGCTTTTTACAACCACCTTACAAATAAAATAGAGCGGATAGAAAAAGAATTTGTGTATGGTATTAAACCAAAAAATGCTGAGCAAACTTTTGCATTTCATGCACTTTTAAATGATGATGTAAAATTAGTTGCGCTTCAAGGTGTCGCGGGCACAGGAAAAACTTTACTCGCTCTTGCAGCAGCACTGGAACAACATAAAAGCTACAATCAAATTATTCTTGCACGACCAATTGTTCCGCTTTCAAATCGTGAAATTGGTTTTCTCCCTGGGGACGTTAATGATAAAATCGGGCCTTATATGGAACCATTATGGGATAATTTGAAGTTTATAAAGTCGCAATTTGGAGACAACGAGAAAAAAAATCGGGCTATTCAGGAAATGCAAGAAAACGGAAAAATTGTAATTACCCCACTTGCTTTCATTCGTGGAAGAAGTCTTTCAAACGTAATGTTTATAGTTGATGAAGCTCAAAATCTTACCCCACATGAAGTAAAAACAATTATAACTCGAGCTGGTGAGAACACAAAAATTGTATTTACGGGGGATGTTCATCAAATCGATTCGCCTTATCTTGATGAAAACAGCAATGGCTTAGCTTACCTCATCGATCGCTTAAAAAATCAAGCGTTATTTACCAATGTGAAATTAGAAAAAGGGGAGAGGTCAGAATTGGCGAATTTAGCGAATGATCTTTTATAGTTTTTCTGCTTTATTGGCATTTAAAACACTAAGTTTCTCAAATGCATCTTTAATGTGTTTGACTGGTTCAATTACTAAGCGAAGTTTTTCATTTTGCTGCACTAAGCGATAACCTTCTCCAATAGCTGTAATCTTGTTTAATAAATTTGAGAAAACCGGTGTTTCAAAGAATTCAGATTGCGAATTTGAAATAAAATACCCAACTAATTTAGTTGATTTAATAACCAAGCGTTCCAAACCTAATTCTTGAGCAAGCCAGCGCAATTGAAACGAAAAAAGCAATTCTTTCACTTCTTTTGGAATTGGTCCAAAACGATCTTTGAGCTGCAGGGCATACGTATCCAATTCTTCGGTCTTCTTTAAATTATCAAGTTCTTGATAAAGACTTAAGCGCTCATTTACGTTGTTTACATAATCATCTGGGATGCGGACTTCTAAATCTGTTTCAAAGATACAATCTTGCACGAATGATTGAAAGGAATCTGTATTTCTGTCATCAAAAAGCTCTTTGAATTCACTTTCTCGAAGTTCTTGCATTGCTTCGTTTAGGATTTTTTGATACATCTCAAAGCCTATTTCAGAAATAAATCCACTTTGTTCTCCTCCCAACATATTTCCAGCTCCACGAATATCTAAATCTTTCATTGCGATATTAAAGCCAGAACCAAGATCAGAGAATTGCACCAGGGCCTCTAATCTTTTTCTTGCCTCAGAGGTCATAACGCTAAATTTTGGCGCTACTAAATAACAAAATCCCTTCTTATTACTTCTTCCAACTCTTCCGCGCAACTGGTGTAAATCGCTTAATCCAAAGTGATGCGCGTCATTAATTATAATTGTATTTGCATTTGAAATATCAATTCCAGACTCAATAATTGTTGTTGCTATAAGAACATCGTAGCTACCTTCTATAAAGTCCATCATTACTTTTTCAAGTTGCTTGCCATCCATTTGTCCGTGTCCAATGCCAACTCGTACTCCAGGACAAAGTCTTGAAATCATGCCAGAAATCTCACGGATGTTTGACAAGCGATTATTAACAAAAAACACTTGTCCTCCACGCGTAACTTCATACGAAATAGCATCTCTTAAAATCTCTTCATCGAAGGAAATAATTTCTGTTAAAACCGGCTGACGATTTGGTGGTGGAGTGTTAATGATACTTAAATCTCTCGCTCCCATTAATGAAAATTGCAGCGTTCTTGGAATTGGAGTGGCGGTTAGAGTTAGCGTATCAACACTTACACGAATTGTTTTAAGTTTATCCTTAACCGAAACGCCGAATTTCTGTTCTTCATCGATTATCATTAATCCCAGATCCTTAAACTTTACTCTTTCTGCAACAATAGCATGCGTTCCAATAAGAATATCAATCTTTCCTTCTGCTAATTTTTTTAAAGTCTCAGAAGTTTCTTTTGTCCCTTTAAATCGATTAATATAATCAATTGAGCAAGGGAAATCTTTAAGGCGTTCTTTAAAGCTACGATAATGCTGCATTGAAAGAATTGTTGTTGGAACTAAAATCGCAACTTGTTTATTGTCAGCTACCGCCTTAAAAGCAGCTCGAACAGCAACCTCTGTTTTTCCAAAACCTACATCTCCACAGATTAGTCGATCCATTGGCCTTGAAGCTTCCATGTCTTTTTTCACATCTTGCGTTGCTTTGTTTTGGTCTGGCGTATCTTCATACATAAAAGAGGCTTCCAATTCATCTTGTAAATAGGTATCCGGAGTATAAGAAAATCCTGCTTGACTTCTTCTTTTTGCATACAATTGAATTAAATCAAATGCCAATTCTTTAATTTTCTTTTTAGTCTTATTTTTTAGAGTGCTCCATGCCTGCGTTCCTAACTTGTTCATTTTTGGAACAGCGCCATCCTTGCCTGTAAATTTTGAAATTCTGTGTAAGGAATGAATTCCCAGATACAAGACATCTCCATCTTTATAAATCAAGCGAATTGCCTCTTGCGGTTTTCCATTTACATCAATCGTTTCCAAGCCAGAAAACTGACCAACACCATGATCAATATGCGTAATATAATCACCTTTTTGTAGGTTGTAAATTTCTTTTAATGTCAAGGCTTGTTTCGCCTGACGGAAACCTTCCTTTAAGCGAAAGCGGTGGTAGCGTTCAAAAATTTGATGATCAGTATAACAGACTAATTTCATACTTGGAGAAATAAATCCCTCTTGCAAAGCCAAGTGCATAGGAGAAAAAGAAACATCTCCACCAATGTCTTCAAATATTTGAAACAAGCGTTCTATCTGACGAGGTTGATTTGAAAAAATTAAATTCTCAAAATTATTTTCTTGTCGCGACAGCAAATCTGTTTTTAATAGATCAAAGTTTTTATTGAAATTAGGTTGAGGTGTAAAATCAAAATGAATACTATCTTGCGTTTTAAAATAAAAATCTGAGCCCCATTCAATTGTCTTATAATTTTCCAGACTTTGTTTTAATTCACTTTCATTCAAATAGCGATTTGAAGGAATTGTATGCTTTACGGTGTCTCCTAGTTTGTCGAATATCGCCTCTGCTTTAGCATATTCTCTCGAAATAATTTGTGCCAAACGTTCGTGTGAACTCAGCCATAGGATTGCTGATTGCCCAATAAATTCAAAGAAAGAACCAATTCCTTCCAATGATATTTGCCCTTGAATATTTGGAATTACGTTGAAGAAGGAGTGAGATTTTAGTGACAATTGTGTAGCTGCATCAAAAGTTCTTATGGTTTCTATTTCATCTCCAAAAAACTCAATTCTAAATGGTGAGTCATTCGCATATGAAAATACATCAACAAGTCCACCTCGAATGGAAAACTGCCCAGGCTCATAGACAAAATCAACCCGATCAAAATGATATTCTAAAAGCAATTCATTAATAAAATCAATGGAATAATTCTTTCCAACTTCCAGTCGTAAAGTATTGTCTAGTAATTTTTTCTTAGTTGGAACTTTTTCAAAAAGAGCTTCAGGGTAAGTTACAATCCACGTATTAAATCCACTTGCAACACGCTCTAAAATTTCTGCCCGATGCACCACATTTGCATTATCTGTTTCTTCAAATTGATAAGGTACTTGACACGATGAGGGATAAAATAAAATGCGTTTGTCTTCAGGATATATTCCTTCTAAATCATTTAAAAAATAAGCTGCTTCTTCCTTATCATTTAAAATAAAAACATGGTGGCCGGGTGTTTGTTCTGCCACAGCAATAGCAGAAATGCTCCTTGAAGAGCCAACGTGTCCTTTCCAATGGATGTGCGAATTTGGACGACTTAATACTTTTGCCGTTTGATCAATTTGAGGAAATTCTCTAAATAATTTGAGGAAATTTTTAAGTTCCATTGTTTGGCGCAAAAATACCGATTCTTTTTCTTTTGAAGTAGTGAATTAAAGAAAGAGAAATAAATATAAATCACGAAGAAGTGGAAATTCCTATTTCAAGTGCCTGCCCGAAGTGAAAACAATCTTCATAACTTGTATAAAGTGGAACAGGCGCAAGTCGAATAACATTTGGTTCTCTCCAATCTGCAAGAACTCCAAGCGCACAAATTCGTTTAAATAATTCAATCCCTTGTCCCATTACTTTAATAGAAAGTTGCGTTCCTCGGTGTTTTTTATCCCTCGGGGTAATCAGTTCAAAACTGCATTTATCTCTGTGTTTTTCTGAAATACTGTCAATCACAAATTCTAAATAAGAAGTAATTAAATCTCTTTTTTCACCAATCTTATCCATTCCTGCTTCCTCAAAAATTTCCAGTGCTGCCAAATGTGCTGCCATTCCAAGAACTGGCGCATTACTCAATTGCCAACCTTCAGCTCCAACTAAAGGCTGAAATCCTTTTTCCATCTGAAATCGCGCTTCTTTGTCATGTCCCCACCAACCTGCAAAACGCGGTATAGAGGAATCATTAGCATGTCGTTCGTGCACAAATATTCCAGATACACCTCCAGGGGAAGAATTCAAGTATTTATATCCGCACCAAGTCGCGAAATCAACATTCCAGTCGTGCAATTGTAGATTTACATTTCCAGTTGCATGCGCCAAATCAAAACCTGCGATTGCACCAACAGCATGTGCAGCAGCAGTTATTTTTTGCATATCAAAAAATTGACCTGTATAGTAATTTACCCCGCCAATCATCACCAATGCTAATTCATCACCAAGCTCTTGAATTTTTGCTAAAATATCTTCTAAGTGAATTAAATCCTCACCAGCTCTAGGAAAGACCTCAACAATATTTTCTTGCCTTAGGCCGTGAAACTTAACTTGTGATTCCAAAACATATTGATCGCTCGGAAAAGCTTTCGCTTCGCAAATAATTTTTGTTCGTTTTCCTTGAGGTCGATAAAAAGAAACGAGCAGGAGGTGCAAGTTTGTTGTTAAAGAATGTGTTACAACAACTTCTACGGGCTTTGCTCCTACAATTTTTGCTGTCATCTCGCATAAATTTTCATGGTAAGAGTACCATGGTCGTTTTGAATGAAAATGCCCTTCAACTCCAAACTTCGCCCAATCTGCAAGTTCTTCTTGAATATATTCTGCCGCTTTTTTTGGCTGCAGCCCTAAAGAATTTCCTGTGAAATAGAGAATTTTTTTTTCGTGAAAATTTGGAAAATGAAACTTATCCCTGAACGATTTTAAAGGATCTTTGTTATCTAATTGACGCGCAAATTCTAAGTTGTTTTCAAACTGCATATGCTACTGATTATTGCTAATTTTGTGTTCTGATACAAATGTACAAAGAAATGAAGATTACAAGTCCCATAAAAAGAACGGAATCGGCTAGGCTTTTTGAAGCTTCAAAAACTTTTTTCCCTGGCGGAGTGAATTCTCCCGTTAGGGCTTTTAAGTCTGTTGGTGGAACACCCTTGTTTATAAAAAAAGGAAATGGCGCCTTAATTTGGGACGAAGATGACAATGAATTTATTGATTTTTGTTGCAGTTGGGGACCTTTGATTTTAGGCCACAATCACCCACAAGTTTTTAGTTCAATTGTCAGCACACTGGAAAATGGATCAAGTTTTGGAGCCCCTACGAGAAAAGAAAACGACTTAGCTCAATTTATTTTAGAGAGAATTCCATTTATCGATAAAATGCGTTTTACAAGTTCGGGAACAGAAGCAGTAATGTCAGCTATTCGTTTGGCTCGCGGCTATACAGGAAAAACAAAAATTGTAAAATTTGATGGATGTTACCACGGACATGTTGATGCGCTTTTAGTAAACGCAGGAAGTGGTCTAGCAACATTCGGCACCTCATCAAGCGCAGGAGTTCCTGAAATTTTTGCAAATGAAACTCTGGTTTTACCTTTAAATGATATTGAAACATTAAGAACTTGCTTAACTGAATATGCACATGATATCGCCTGTGTGATTATTGAACCAATTCCTGCAAACAATGGATTACTTTTACAGGACAAGCATTTTCTATTAGTTTTAAGAGAAATTTGTTCTGAATTAGGAATTTTATTAATCTTTGATGAGGTAATTTCTGGTTTCAGAGTAGCATTTGGTGGCGCAGCAGAATTGTATGCTATCACTCCCGACATTGTAACTTACGGAAAAATACTTGGTGGCGGATTGCCTGTTGGTGCTTATGCAGCAAAAAAGCACATTATGGCTTTTGTTTCTCCTGACGGACCGGTTTATCAAGCGGGAACACTTTCTGGAAATCCCGTTGCAATGGCTGCAGGGCTTGCGCAATTAAAAGAATGCGCAAAAAATAATTTTTATCAAGAGCTTGAAGAAAAGGCGCTCTATATTGTAAATCAAGTGAATGCCTTTACAGAAGAAAACAATTATCCCTTAAAATTAGTGTCTTTAGGATCAATCTTTTGGTTTTCATTTAATGGCAGGAAGTCGATTTCTGCAGCAAAAGAAATTAATCCTGATATGACAAACTTCAATCTCTTACATGCATTTTTATTGGATGAAGGTATTTATTTTGGTCCCAGTGGCTACGAAGTCGGCTTTATTTCTCAAGCTCACACTCAAGCACAATTAGAAAAAGCCAGCAAAAAAATTCAAGAGGGAATAGCGTTTATTTTCAAGTCTTAAATCCTTGTTTTTGCAAAAGCCGGGTCATTATTTGTAATTTCGTCATATGATATTAATTACCGGAGCAACAGGTTTAGTGGGAAGTCATTTATTATTTCAACTTATTAAAGCCGGGGAAAACTGTAAGGCACTTTATCGTTCTGAGCACAAAATTAAATTAGTAGAGAAACTTTTTCATTACTATAATTCACCCGATGCAGAAGTTCTATTCTCCAAAATTATATGGGTTAAAGGTGATTTAAACGACCCTGAAAGTTTAGAATCTCTTTTTCTGAACGTAGATTACGTCTATCATTGCGCTGCAAAAGTGTCTTTTTTTAAGGCTGATTTTGAAGCATGTATGAAAGAAAATCGAAATGCTACGGCGAATGTTGTTAATTATTCTCTAAAAAATGGCGTTAAAAAATTGTGCTATGTTAGTTCAACTGCAGCGCTTGGTTCAAATCCAAATGGTGCAACAACGGAAGAAACACTTTGGACTCCAGGATCAGATGTTAGCGGTTATTCTGTTTCCAAATTTTCAGCAGAAAAAGAAGTTTGGAGAGGAATAGAAGAAGGATTGCCAGCAGTAATTCTAAATCCTTGTGTTATTTTAGGTCCAGGAGATTGGCAATCAGGATCTTTATCCATCTTTCGATCGGCAAAAAAAGGCATGTTATTTTATACAAGTGGATCCAATGCAGTTGTAGATGTTCGTGACGTAGCGCGTGCACTTTCTTTACTTATGAATTCAAGTATTGTTTCTGAAAGGTTTCTTTGTATCGGCGAGAATGTAACATTTCAGTATTTATTCACCGCCTTATCAAAGCGGTTTAACACAGCACCTCCAAAGATTTCTATTCCAAAATCCTTAAGTCTATTTGCTGGAACAGTTTTAGAATTTATAAGTCAAATTTCTAGAAAAAGAAATGGGTTTTCTGTTGAAACAGCTCATTCCTCGTATAAAAATATTGTTTACGATAAAACCAAGTTAATGCAGGCTATTCCAATCCAATTTTATACTTTAGAGGAGACAATTGATAATTCTATTCGCGGTCGGCTACAATGATAAAAAAAGCGTATCTACAAGCACTAATAGTAATTTTCTATGCGGTAGGAACTGTTGGAATTCTCCTTCCTGAAACAAGGGAGCTATTCTTAAAACTCACCTTTTTTAATTTAGCGCTTTCTTTTGTTATCATCATGTTAGCCAGAGACCAAAGAAGAAAAGATTTCTATGTATTTTTAGCAGCATCTTGGTTAGTGGGATTTGCTGTTGAATGGATTGGTATTCACACAGGATTATTATTTGGGAGTTATTCCTACGGCGAAAATCTCGGGCTAAAATTTTCAGGTATTCCATTAGTAATTGGCTTAAATTGGGGTCTTGTTACTATTTCCGCGGCTGCTATTGCAAATAGGATTTCTAAAAATAAAAAATGGGTACTTATAATTGCCACGCTATTAATGGTAGCATTGGATTTTTTAATAGAGCCAGTGGCTATGAAAAGTGATTTTTGGACATGGGAAAATGGTGTTATTCCTTTGTATAATTACCTTTGTTGGGGTTTAGTTGGCTTGTTTTTGCAAATTGCATTTCAAAAAACTTCTTTGTGGGAGGAAAACAAAGTCAATGACACATTGTTTATTACGATGTTTGTATTTTTTATTATCTTAAATTTTAGTTTATAATGTATTGGTGGGGTCCTTTTGTTTTATTAGCTACTTTTTTCGGCATGGAATTCATGGCCTGGGCTACGCATAAATTTGTAATGCACGGTAAAATGTGGCATTTCCATAAGGATCACCATCAAGTAGAGCCGGGTTTTTTTGAAAAAAATGATGTTTTCTTTCTTATTTATGCCATTCCTTCATGGCTTTGTATTATGCTGGGAATGATGTACGGAAACTATTTCTCCGTTTGGATTGGCTATGGAATTGCGGCTTATGGAGTGGCTTATTTCTTAATTCACGATGTTTATATTCACAGGCGTTTTAAATGGTTAAGAGACATTGACCACCCGTATTTTTACGCTATTCGAAAAGCGCATAAAATCCATCACAAACATTTAGGAAAAGAAAAGGGGGAATGCTTTGGAATGCTGCTTGTCCCGTGGGAATTTTACAAGAAAGCAAAGTTGGTTTATGATAGAAAAACCACTACAGAATGAGCTTGTATTTTTGGGTTATCACCCTTTCATTTATTGGTCCATTTTTATTAAGCTTCGATAAGAAAATAGCTTTTTACAAGAACTGGCGGTTTCTTTTACCAAGTATATTGCTTGTTGCACTATTTTTTATTTGTTGGGATGAATGGTTCACCAAAATTGGGGTTTGGGGTTTTAATCCAAAATACCTTCAGGGAATTTATGCTGGTCATTTACCACTGGAAGAAATCCTTTTTTTTATTGTAATTCCTTACAATTGTTTATTTGTCCATGAAGTTTTAAAGGGTTATTTCCCCTTAATTTCTTTAAAGACCTTTTCCTTCGTATTTATCTATGTATTTGGCATCTCTGCTTTGCTTTTATCCTTATTTAACCTTGATAATTATTATACTTTATCCGCAACTGCACTTGCATTTGGCTTAACACTTTTTCTAGTGCAACAAAAAAAAACATGGTTCTCACAATTTGTTTTGACCTACATAGTTTGCCTAATTCCCTTTCTTGTTGTAAACGGCATATTGACAGGCCAATTCACTGAGGAACCAATTGTTTGGTATTCAGAAAACCACATTGTAGGATTTAGATTGGGAACTATTCCCTTGGAAGATTTATTCTACAATTATTGCTTAATACTCCCTATTATTTGGATTTATGAGGGAATTAAAGAACACTATTCTAAGAAATAGTTTTTATTGGATTGCAGAAGCATATTCCTTAACATCCTTTGTAATAAACTATTCTTTTAAAAGCTGCTTAATGTGCCCCATTAATTTTGTGACCTCCTCTTCTGAAGTCCCATCATAATAGCCTCGGATTCTTTTTTTCTGATCTACTAAAACAAAATTATTGGTGTGAATAAAATCACTTCCGGCATCTCCTAAATTTTTTGCTTCGGCTGGCTTTAAAATGAAAAAAGATTTTCTAGCGAGACTGTATAGCTCTTCTTTTTGTCCAGTAAGAAAATGCCATTGATCGTCTTTAGCATTCATTTTTTTTGCGTATTTCTCTAGCTCATCTGTGTTGTCAATAGCAGGATCAACTGTAAAGCTTAGAATTTTTAAGTTTTCATTTCCTTTAAATTTCTCTTGAATTCGCTGCATTTGCTTGTTCATTAAGGGGCAGATACTTTGACAGGTTGTAAAAAAATATTCCGCAACAAATACTTTCCCATTGATTTCTTTCTGAGTAATAGTCTTCTTGTTTTGATTTTGAAATTTAAAATCCCCAATTTGATGGCCTTGACCTATTCTCAGAAGTTCGGGGTCTACCATTTCTTCATTCAAATCTTTTGGATTGATAATTGGAAGGGGCTTCTGTTTTTTAGTATTGAGAATGAAATAACTAATTGTTACACAAACCAAGAGCAAGCAGGCGATAAATAGAATTCGTTTCACAGTGCAAAGTTACTTCTTTAAGAGCAATTCCATCTGTTTTTTGCATGCAATAATTCGCTGATTTAAACTGCCTCTAAGGATAGAAAAACTACAATTATTTTTTGTAAGTAATTCCTCATAAAGCACAAACAAACGCTCACGATCCAAGGGATTTTCTCTAAGTTTATCTGCTTCCCAAGGAATATCTGGCGCACAGAGGAAAAGGTGATCAAAATCCTGCGCTTCCCAAAAAGATTGTATTATTGGTGATACTTCCTTGAATTTTTCCTGCGACCAAATAAGCATCACAGCCATTTCAGTATCTGAAATTACCAACTTGTTCTTTGAGGCCTTACAAAGTTCTACCTGCTGTTCAGCAATTTCATCTAAATCAGCAAGTGTGTAAGTTGTTTTATCCTTTAAAAATTCTCTTGCGTATTCAGGAATAAAAGTGGTTGAATATGCTTCGGCAATTAATTCTGCCATGGTTGTTTTACCACTAGATTCTGGCCCGGTAAAAGCAATTTTAAGTTGTTTGTCCATCTTTCAATTCTTTCTTCCACTGATAAAAACCATAAACTGCCGTAAGGGCATAGCCAAAAAATAGAAAAACAGAAAAATTTAAACCTTGCTCCCAAAATAAATACATCGAAAGAAGGTTCAAAATTATCCAATAAATCCAATTCTCTAAAATCCCTTTTAGCGCCAAAAATGTCGAAAAAATGGCAAAAACTGCTATAAAAGCATCTAAAAATGGCAAAAACTGTCCATTTTTTGCAAAAATGCTACCAAGAGCAAAACTACTTATTGATCCAATTATAAGTGCTAAAAGATGCTTTTTACAGGAAATAGTTCTTATTTGAATTTCTACTTCCTTCCCCCACTTATAAAATGCAAAAACGCCTAAAAAAACATAAATTAATTGAAGTAAAGCTTGAATAGTGAGATTACTCGTGCTGCAAATATAACAGTAGAGCATAGAACTTATTATTCCAAATATCCAAGCGAGTCGTTTTTTACGCGCGATTAAAAATAGGTAAATAAAACCGAGAAGGACGGCAAGAATTTCTAGTTTCTCCAAGTGCTTTAATACAAGAGCTGTTTTTTAGAACTGTTTTTCCAGCCAGCTTGACTTTGGTAATCCACAAAAAAGATTTTTAAGTCTGCTTGACTTTCGTAATCTACAAAAAAGAGTTTTTTCTTTGCTTGACTTTCGTAGTTCACGAAAAACCATTTTCCATCGTTATTTCCAGCCTGACTTTCATAGTCTACCTTATACACTTTTAGGTCTGCTTGACTCTCGTATTTTACAACAAAAACTTTTACGTCAGCTTGACTTTGGTATTTAACAGAATAAACTTTCTGAGCATTTGTTGTTCCTAAAAACAATAAAATTGCGCTTAAAAAAAATAGTTTTTTCATAGGTTAAGTTTATAGTGTAGTGTAAATATAAAACTTAGTTACAAATATCAATGTGTTAATTCTACCCAATCGCCATTTTCTTTGATGAGGTCGATTAATGCTTGTACTGCTTCTGCTTCAGCAACATTCTTCCTTACAACATTTCTTTCTTTGTAGAGATTAATTTTCCCAGGTCCTGTGCCAACATAGCCATAATCGGCATCTGCCATTTCTCCGGGGCCATTGACAATACAACCCATTATGCCAATTTTTAATCCTTTTAAATGCGCTGTTCGTTGCCGAATTTTTGTTGTAGTTTCTTGTAAATCAAATAAAGTTCTGCCACAAGAAGGGCAAGAGATGTACTCTGTTTTTGAAATCCGAGTTCGTGTGGCTTGTAAAATCCCAAAACTAGTAGCATTTACAAGGGTTGGCGCTTGAATTGATTTCAGCCAAAGACCGTCACCAAAACCATCAATTAAAATTGATCCAGCATCACTCGAAACGTTCAAGATAAAAGTTTCTGAATCTTTTTCATCAGAGTTGTATTGAAGAAGAACAGGGTGCTCAAAGTCCATTCTCGAAAGCGCGATAAAAAATTTGCGAAATAACTGAGTTTTATTCGAAAAATCACTTCTTACAACAAGTATTAAATTTGGGAAATCTCCAATTTTAGCAGGAATTTCTTCTTCGGCTTTTAAAATACAAAAGGCAATAGTATCAGTAGATAAGTCATCTAAATCAGCCACTGAAACAAGTGGATAAAATCCTGATTTTTTGCTATAATTAGCACTCCAATTTTCATAAGAGCAGATTACACCCAAAGTACCAGGCACTTCGAAATTAAGTTTATTTTCTCCAATGTAAACGTAATCAGCTGCTAAATCTTGAAGATTCCATTTGTCTAAAGGTACAGAATAATTATACCCAAACCCATAAAAATTTGCAGGTGAGATTTCTTGTTTTTTCGAGCAGTCTGCTACTACAACAGGTACGTTTTTCCCTCCAATATTTTGAATGCTTGTTGCTATTCGCCGAGTGTAAGAAAATGGGTCGTAGGGCAAAGTACCAGAAAATGCTGCCAAAGGAAAGTGATTTTCGTTTTTGTATTTCTCTGCTAATTTTCGCGCAACAGGAATTTCAAATTCTGGTTCTTCGGTCAGAGAAACACGAATGGTATCGCCTAAGCCATCTTCCAATAAGGCGCCGATGCCAACTGCAGACTTTATGCGTCCGTCTTCGCCATCTCCAGCTTCTGTGACACCCAAATGCAGCGGATAACACCGTTCATTTTTTAGCATTTGAGCAGCCAACAAGCGGTATGCTTGCACCATTACTAAAGTGTTGCTCGCTTTCATGGAAATAACAAGTTCAAAATAATCGTTTTTTTCGCAAATGCGTATAAATTCCATAGCGGATTCCACCATTCCTTCTGGCGTATCACCATAACGGCTCAAAATACGATCGGAAAGCGAACCGTGATTTGTTCCTATTCGCATTGCGGTTCCGTTTTCCTTGCAAAGAAGCACCAAGGGTGTAAATTTCTGTTCGATACGTATTAATTCCTCTTCGTAACTTTCATCGGTGTATATTATTTCCTCAAATTTCTTTTTATCAGCATAATTTCCGGGGTTGACACGAACTTTTTCAACAAGTGTAGCGGCAATTTCTGCGGCATTTGGGGTAAAATGAATATCTGCCACTAATGGCGCGGAATAGCCTTTTTCTATGAGTGAAGCACGAATATTTTTAAGATTTAAGGCTTCATTTTTACTCGGTGCAGTTAAGCGAACAATTTCACAACCAGCATCAATCATTCGAATGGATTGCGCAACTGATTTCTCAGTATCCATAGTGTTTGTTGTTGTCATGGATTGTAAACAAAGAGCATTTTCGCCACCAATTAAAACATTCCCAATACGCACCAAGCTTGTCGTTAGGCGCTTTCGATTAAATAAGTCAAAGCAATAAGAGGAGGAATTAACGGGCATTTTAGCTAGCTATATTTTTCAAAAACAAAGTTAAGAAGAATTAGTTTGTATGATAAGTTATATCTACCCTAAATATTTTAATTAATGTAAAAACGTTTACTTCAAAAAAACAGTTTGTTGCAGGTCTCTATTTAACTTAAATTTTGCCTCCTGAAATGATGGAGCACTAAAGTTGCGCCTGGCATTATTTGAAAATCCGTAAATTTCTGTTGGAATGCCTAGTAGATTTTTATCTAAAATTTTATTTCTGTTTGCATCCTGATAAATAGCAAGAGCATATTCTCCCTCGGGTAAATCATCGAAGTTATAATTTTGCGATTTTCCTTCTACTTCTTTTACAATTCCTTTGAATTGTTTTCCGAAAACTGGAAAATCATCAGTTGCCCGAAATATGGCAATAAATAAGCTGCCTTTTATTTTTGAAATCCCTGAAATATGTATGTAAAGAGTATGGGTTTTTACACCTGAAAAAAGCAAAATAAAAGTTAAAAATAGCAGTTTCATTAAGGTTCAATTTGTTTTATGGGAATTTCAAGTGGAGCAGCTTTGGCTTTAGGTTTATTATTTTTATTTTGGTAAAACAGCAGATAAAAAGCGATTATAAAAGAAAGAAAGTAAACACAAAAGCGGAAAACATACATTTTACTATATTTCAAGGGTAAAAATTGCCTTAAGTTTATTTTTTCATCCTCGAGCATGGTGCAAAGATAGGAATTCAAAAATTTATTTTTTAGTACTTCTAGCCTTTCTAATTTTTGAAAAAACATGAAATTAGCAACATTCACTTCTCTTTCCTTATCTTTGTAGCTATATTATGAGAACAAAAAAACCTGCCGTACAAAAAACCCCTGTTAGCTCTCGAAGTATTTCTAAGAAAGTAAAGGAGAAAACCCCGCTTGACAAAACGAAAACAGTAACTGATAGGGACAAACGAAAGTACATAGATTATAAAATAAAAGTTAAGAAAGGTGATCCTCTTCCGTCTTTTAGAGAAGAGAATGTTCGCTTGAATAAATACATGTCAAATGCTGGGATTTGCTCTCGTAGGGAAGCAGATGTTTTAATTCAAACGGGTGTTGTTAGTGTCAATGGAAAAGTTGTTACTGAATTAGGATTTAAAATCCAGCCTACAGATGTTATTCAATACGATGGAGAAACGATTAATCTTGGAACCAAGCGCTATGTTTTATTGAATAAACCAAAGGGTTATATTACCGCCATAGACGATCCAAGAGGCCGAAAAACAGTTATGTCGCTTGTAAATAAAGCGTGTAAGGAACAGATTTTTCCGATGGGGAAAATGGAAAAAGATACAACAGGCCTGTTGTTATTTACCAATGATGGTGACATGGCGAAGAAATTAACGCATCCTCGCTACCAAGCAGCAAAAATGTACCATATCGAAGTAAATAAACCTGTTTCAAAAGAAGATTTAGAAAAACTTTTAAAAGGAATAGACTTAGAAGACGGCAAGACAAAAGCTGAAAAAGCAGAATATGTAGAAGGCGGAACTTCGAGAGAAGTAGGTGTTGAAATTCGCTCTGGAAAGCAACAAGTTGTCCGTCGACTTATTGAAGCATTGGGGTTCCAGATTGTAAAATTAGACCGCGTGCAATATGCAGGACTTACAAAAAAAGATCTACCTCGCGGGTACTACCGTCACTTAACAGAGCAGGAAGTTTCATTTTTAAAGATGACAAAATGAGTTATTTGCGCTTGCTATTTTTAGGTTTAACCCTTGTTTTATTTTTCGGCTGTACTTCTAAACCAGATTTTAAATCTATAAATCCAAATGCAGCTTATTTTTATCAGCTTCAATCTGAACCAAAAGTCTATTTATATAGAAATATTGTGAATGGATTAGAAGAAGAATTTCATCGTATTTATACGATTACTGATCAAGCAGGAGACCACCTAATTGTTGAGCGTTATTCTAGCGATTTTAGAATTTTAGAAGCGCTAAATTATAATATTGACTCCTTAAATGTCTTAGATCACATGGTTGTAAATCGCTTTCAACAAAAAGAAAAAGCATTTATTTATAAAAACGGATTATTCCCCATGGATCTGAACGAAGAGCTTTGGTTTGCTTCAAAATTTTCAGGTCTAACTGATTCAACAGTAATTTTATATGAAAAGAAAAGAAAATTTCTAGAAAAAAAATCAAAAATTATTCTAGAAAAAAATACAAAAATGTTAGTTTTCAGCGATAAAATAATCCAAACAGTATTAAATCCATACACAAGAAAAGAAAGTGCTAATCAAGCTGAAATGCTTTCTTTATTTGCAGAAGGATTGGGCTTAGTGGAATGGTTTAGCAAAGATAAAAAACTACATTTCCGTTTGGAAAAAATACTTTCTCAAGAAGAATGGGTTAAAATAATTAGAAGATGAAAACCTTAATTTTTATATCATTTTTAATCTTTTTACCGTTTCTTGGTGCAAGTCAAAAAACAAGTAAAGATTCACAAGCAAAGCGCGCTATGTTTTTTTATTGGGGCTACAATCGAAGTTTTTATACTGACAGCAAAATAAGTTTTTTTGGTCCAGGATATGATTTTTCCTTGGCGGGAGTTCAAGCAACTGATCGGCCTTCTCCAGATTTTATAACGTATGTAGACCCATCAACACTTACTGTTCCCCAATTTAACGCCAGAATAGGTTTTAATTTTAAAAAAAAATGGGCCCTTTCTTTTGGTTACGACCACATGAAATATGTTATGGTACATGGACCAAGATATTTATTATCTGGGAAAATAAATCCCTTAATTGATCCATCATCAAATTGGTCTTGGTCTGGAGATTACAATGCAGAACCTGTAACTACAGATGAATCAACCTTTCATTACGAAAACACGAATGGGATGAATTATATTCGTGCGGAAATTAGCCATATTGATAAGTTAGCCCGTGTGAGTAATGCATTTGCTATCTACTCTGTTTCAGGTCTTGGCGCTGGACTTGTTTTAAACTATAATGATTTCACCTTTGCGGGCGAAAAATCCATGACGACTTTGTCAATGTCCGGAGTTGGTGCATCAGCGCATCTTGGCTTGCGTTTAGAGTTTTTTAGACATTTCTTTCTTCAGGCAAATAATAGCGTGGGATTTTTATACCAACATCGCGTAAAAACTCGAGGGAATGACCCATACGCATACGCACGACAATCTTTGGGGTATTTCCAAAGTGATATTGTACTTGGTGGAATTTTTTATCTTCGACCAAAAGATAATTGTAATACCTGTCCAAATTGGTAAAATAAAGGCATGAAATTTCTACTTGTAGGCTTAGGGAATCCAGGTTCTGAATACGAAGAAACCAGACACAACATCGGATTTAAGGTTGTTGATGAACTCGCCAAAGAACTAAAAACAGATTTCTCGCTTAACAAAGCAGCATTTAGGGCTGAAGGAAAATTCAAGGGGAAAACGCTTGTTTTCATAAAGCCAATAACTTACATGAATCTATCTGGAAAAGCCCTTAATTATTGGTTGCAAGCTGAGAAAATTCCGATAGAAAATTTATTGGTAATTACTGATGATATTGCGCTTCCATTTGGCAAATTACGCATGAAAGCGAAAGGAAGTGATGGCGGACATAATGGTTTAAAAGACATCCAAGAAACATTGAAATCAACTGAGTATGCTCGCTTGCGTTTCGGTGTTGGAAATGATTTTGCAAAAGGCCGGCAATCAGATTATGTGCTTGGGCAATGGACAAAAGACCAAGTGATAGAATTACCAGCCAGGATTTCTGTAGCTACAGAATTTATAAAAAGTTTTTGTGTTCAAGGCCTGGATTTAACAATGACTCACTGGAACGGAAAATAAGTAGGATTTATCTGTAAACCTGAGTTCGATTATTAAAATTGGATTCAGACCGCTCAGAAACAATGAGTTACTAATCACACTTTTGAAAATGTATCGGGATACATTGAGAAAGGGTTATGAAGTAAATCGTTGTTTATCAGCGGAAAACTTAATTGCTTTGCATAAAAACCAGTTTTCCATCGTTGTTTCCTCTTGATTTAGCCCGCTAAATCTTCAAGTAAACTCCTTGACTAACAGATTTTTATGACAATCTGAATTCCGATTTTACTATCGAACTCAGGTTGTAAAGAAGTATTCTCAATTTTGTAAGTTCAAAAAAATAAACATATTAAATCCCGGCTCTTTCTTGCAGATTATTTCCTATAAAAACATAAATTTGCACCATGGAACGATTAAAAATAAAGAGTTTACTTGAAAATTCTGCCGGAATTGAATTAGGAAGTGAAATAACAGTCAAAGGTTGGGTGCGGGCATTTAGAAGCAATCGTTTTATTCAAATTAATGATGGTTCTTGCCTCGCCTCTTTACAAGCAGTTGTTGATTTTGAAAAATTTGACGATGCACTTCTCAAGCGGATTACAACAGGAGCTTGTGTTTCATTGAGTGGCAATTTAATCGCTTCACATGGCGCAGGACAAGCAGTAGAATTACAAGTTACAAGCATTGAACTTATTGGCGACGCGCATCCAGATGATATTCAAAAAACAGTAATGCAGCCAAAGCGGCACAGTTTAGAGTTTTTGCGTGAGCAGGCACATTTGCGTTTTAGAACCAATACTTTTGGTGCGGTATTTAGAATTAGACATGCTGTTTCCTTTGCAATTCATAAATTTTTTAACGATAGAGGTTTTTTCAACCTCCACACGCCAATCATAACAGGATCTGATGCGGAAGGAGCTGGAGAAATGTTCCATGTTTCTACACTCGACCCAAAAAATCCTCCATTGAATGAGGATGGAACAATAAATTACAAGGAAGATTTTTTTGGAAAGCAAGTCAACTTAACGGTCTCAGGACAATTGGAAGCAGAATTAGCGGCCTTAGCTTTGGGGCAAGTGTATACTTTTGGACCTACATTTCGTGCAGAAAACTCTAACACATCTAGGCATTTAGCAGAATTTTGGATGATAGAACCGGAAGTTGCCTTTAATGATTTGAAAGACAACATGGATTTAACAGAGGCCTTCTTGAAATATATTTGTAGCTATGTAATGGAAAACTGCAAAGAAGATTTGACGTTCTTAAGTGAGCGAGATGCACAAGATCAACAACAAAAACCACAGCAAGAACGCGCGGAAATGTCGCTAATTGAAAGAATGAAATTCGTTATCGAAAATCCATTTAAGCGCTTAACATATACTGAAGCTATTGAAGTACTAATGAATTCAAATCATTATAAAAAGAAAAAATTCAACTATCCTGTAGAATGGGGAATTGACTTACAAAGTGAGCACGAACGTTATTTAGTGGAGAAAGAATTTAAGTGTCCTGTAATTTTAACCGACTATCCCGCAAAAATAAAAGCGTTTTACATGCGCATGAATGATGATGGAAAAACAGTTGCAGCAATGGATGTTTTGTTTCCTGGAATCGGAGAAATTGTGGGTGGCTCCCAACGTGAAGAACGCTATGAAATGTTACATCAGAAATGTGTAGAATTTGGAATTGACCCTGAAGAATTATCTTGGTATATGGAAACAAGAAAATTTGGAACAGCACCTCATGCTGGATTTGGTTTAGGATTTGAAAGAATGATCATGTTTGTAACTGGAATGACAAATATCCGCGATGTAATTCCCTTCCCTAGAACACCACAAAATGCGGCTTTTTAGAAATCCTCTAGCTGCTAAACGCTGATTTAACAGTGGCTAATTTGTCACTTAAGATCTTAAAATCTTCATCTGCATGTTGGTCGTTCCGAAAAATAAAATCTGAAGTATTCTTATACGGCTCAATAAAATTGGCGTAGCAAGGTAAAACATGATTTTCCCATTGGTAAAGAATATCTTCTCGAGAATAACCACGTGTTTCTTGGTCTCGGTAAATTCTCCGGTCTAGTTGAGTTGCATGATCCACATCTACAAAAATGCTATAATCCAGCGATTTAAAAACTTCTTTATAATGAAAGAGAAACAAGCCCTCTACAATAATAAAAGCGCTTGGTTGTATGGTAATCAATACGTTTTTGTCTGGAGGCGAATTAAAGAAATATTCTTTGACTTCAATTGCTTTTCCTTGCATTAAACTTTTTAAATCTGCAGTTAATCGCTCTTCGTCAATGGCAGTTGGCAAATCAAAATTTACGATTCCATTGCTGTCAAGTTCTTGCATATTCTTTGGAAAATAATAATTATCCATAGAGAATATAGAAGGTCTTACCTCGCCAAAAATGTCGGATAATCTGCGCAATAAAGTGGTTTTTCCTGCTCCGCTTCCTCCACAAATTCCAATAATAAAAGGTGTTTTTTCTGAAAATTTCATGCCTTACAAATATACAAAAAGCCGTGTATGATTTCTGATTTAAGACAGCACTATTTTAAATTGTTTATACACTCTAATAAAGAATCTTCTTGAATTTTTAAAATAGTGTTTCTTAAATTTAGTGTTTTTCTTGCACTGTCTCTATATGGAAAAACCCCGGTTTTTTTAATAAAATAGGTGCTTTCAGACAAGCTTGAATAATATATTAAAAATGCCTCTACATTTCCATAGTTTATAGCTTGATCAACAACTGCAAAACACCACCTGTCAGCATAGCAAGCAGTTTTTTTCTCTTTTGGAAAAAGCAGAACTCTTTTTTTATTTTGTGATAGCGACTTATTTTTTATGAAAAAACTATGTTTTATAACTAAAAATTGCCTGTTTTGAACGCTGTCATTTTCTGAATTAAAAGCAACATTATTTTGAATAAATCCTTTTTTCCATTTAGCATCTTTCTTTGAATGACTTCCCCTATGAGCAAGTAAAACTGAAAACTCTTCGCTACTTTGTGGGCTTGCCCAAGTGAAATTAGTTGAAAGATCACGATAATTTTTCTTTCCAGTGTAAAAATTTGGATCGTATAAAAAAACAAAGGGGTCAAGTCCAGCAACCAACCAAGTGGCATTCTTAAATGCTTTTAAAGAAGCAGTTTTCTCCCTTAGAAAATTAGCATCTAGCTTCTGAAATTTGGTCTTATCTAATATTTTTACGGAATTTAAGGACTTCACAAAAACTAAATCAATGGAGCTGTTATAGCCTTCCTTTTTCAGTTTTTGAGCGATTTGACTTGCATTTAAGTTTAAGATTTTAAGTCGAATACCCGTTTTTTTTGAAAAACGCTTAAAAAGCACTGTGTCTTTGGCCTCTAAGAAATCAGAAGCAAGCACTAATTTTTTACTTATCTCAGGTTTTGCCTCCTCTATTTTACAAGCTACAAGAACGAGACCTAAGAAAAAGGGCAGTAAGAACTTACTATAAACCATTGCTCTTGCCATTATCCTCCTATGATTTTTTTAATGTCATTTAATTTCATTAATGCTTCAACCGGCGTAAGGATATTGATGTCTATATTGATTAATTCCTCGTGAATTTGTTCTAGAACTGGATCATTTAATTGGAAAAAGCTAAGTTGCATGTTACCATCTTTTGCGCTTTTTGCGTCTATTTTTTTTGCTTTGCCACCAACAGAAGCATGGGAATTTTCCAAATCTTTTAGTACGTGTTCTGCGCGCGCAATAACAGAATTTGGCATTCCAGCCATTCGGGCAACATGAATTCCGAAAGAATGCGCGCTTCCTCCGGGTACTAATTTCCTTAAAAACAAGACTTTTTCTCCCAATTCTTTCACCGAAACATTAAAGTTGTGAATGCGCGAAAATTGTTTTTGCATTTCATTTAATTCATGGTAATGCGTTGCAAACAAGGTTTTACATTTTGCCTTTGGATTCTCGTGAAGAAATTCCGCAATTGCCCAAGCGATAGAAATTCCATCATAGGTGCTTGTTCCTCTACCAATTTCATCCAATAAAATCAAACTCCGCGCAGAAATATTGTTAAGAATACTTGCGGTTTCGTTCATTTCTACCATAAAAGTAGATTCGCCAGAGGAGATATTATCCGATGCACCAACTCGGGTGAAAACCTTATCTACGAGTCCAATTTTTGCGCTATCTGCAGGAACGAAAGACCCCATTTGTGCCATCAGGACAATCAAAGCAGTTTGACGTAAAATCGCACTTTTTCCGCTCATATTTGGCCCAGTAATCATAATCATTTGCTGCGTTTCATTGTCGAGAAAAATATCATTTGCAATGTATTCTTCACCATGCGCAAGTCGTTTTTCAATAACAG
>JBIKOE010000041.1:0-17780 GCA_044358215.1 Crocinitomicaceae bacterium | reverse complement strand
GAATAGGATTACAGCATTTCGCTAAGTGGTATTCAAAACCTTTAAAATCATCGCCAATTAAAATTGTATCATGTTTGGTATCAATTCCCTCAAAATTATTTTCGACAAGATTCGGCTTTTTTAAATTATCTTTTCTAGTTAATTTAATATTTCCTTCGACAATTTCCTGATCCCTGAGTATAGCAAGATCTATTTTTCCTTTTGCAATTCTAAAATACAATTCTGAAGTACTTGACAAATTAAAATAACGCTCTAAAAATGAAATATTATGGTTGGTGCTTCGCAGGTTGAATTGTTTAAATTTACGCAGCAAAATTTCTTGGCCATCTTCGACAATTATTTTTCTTTCTTCATTTAAAGAAGACTTTATTTTTTGCTTTGCACGAGCTGTTACAACAAAACGAAGCCATTCTTCATTTGGTTTTTGTTTTGGGGAAGTAATAATTTCAAGCTGATCTCCATTAATTAACTGATAACTTAGTGGCATTAGTCGATTATTAACCTTTGCACCAATACATTTATCTCCAATATCCGTATGGATATCGTATGCAAAATCTAATATTGTTGAACCAATTGGTAAAACTCTTAATTCTCCTTTAGGAGTAAAAATATAAATTTCATCATTAAATAAGTTTAGGCGGAAATCATTGACAAAATCCATTGCCGTGGCCTCTGTATTGTCTAAAAGATCTCTGATTTCTGCAATCCAACGGTCAAACTTATTATCCTCATTATTTATTTCCTTGTATTTGTAATGAGCTGCCAAACCTTTTTCCGCAATTTCATCCATTCTTTTTGAACGAATTTGAACCTCAATCCATTTACCATTTGGCGACATTACAGTTGTATGCAATGATTCGTAACCATTAGCACGGGGAGTTGAAATCCAATCTCTCAATCGCTCAGGACTCGGTTGATAATAATCAGTAACAATGCTGTAAATTCTCCAACAATCTGGTTTTTCTAATTCTACAGGTGTTTCCAAAATAATACGAATAGCAAAAATATCAAAGACCTCCTCAAAAGGAATGTCCTTAAACTGCATTTTTCTCCAAATCGAGGAAATTGACTTTGTACGTGTTTTTATTTCAAATATATATCCTTCATGAAGTAAAGTTTCTTTAATTGGAGACATAAATCGTCGGATAAAACGATTTCGGACATCTGCAGTATTTTTTAACTTCCGAGCTATTTCATTGTAAATATCGGTTTCACAATACAACATTGATAAATCTTCTAATTCGGATTTCACAGAATATAATCCTAAGCGATGCGCTAATGGAGCATAGAGAAATTTTGTTTCAGAAGCAATTTTTAATTGTTTTTCTGGGCGCATACTTCCCAAGGTCCGCATGTTGTGCAAGCGATCGGCTAATTTTATCAGAACAACCCTAAAATCATCTGAAATTGTTAAAATCATTTTCCGGAAATTCTCAGCTTGAATCGATGCGTTTTCATCAAAAACTTCTGGAATTTTTGTCAAGCCATCAATAATAAGTCGCACTTTCGATCCAAAAAGATCTTCAACATCTTGAAGTGTAATATGTGTATCTTCAACTGTATCATGAAGCAAGGCGCAAACAATTGAAGTAGCTCCAAGTCCCATCTCCTCAACACAAATTCTCGCTACAGAAATCGGATGGTAAATGTATGGTTCACCAGACTTACGGCGCATATCTTTGTGGGCTTCAAGTGAAACATCAAAAGCTTTACGAATAAGTCGTGTATCCTCTTTTGAGCGATCTTTTAAAGCGCGTAATAAGCCCTTAAATGCATTTAAGATATCTTTTCGCTCTTGCTCAACATCAATAGCTATTTCTGGACTATATTCCTGCATTATTTTGCGGGTAATAATTTAGAACTTAATTCACCAAAACCAATACGAACACCATTTAATTCAGAATGACCACGCATTATAACGCTGTCACCATCATTTATAAATTTGCGTTCAGAGCCATCTTTTACTTTCAAGGGTTTTGTCCCTCGCCAAGTTAATTCGAGCATTGAACCGAAAGAGTCTTCACTTTTTCCTGATATTGTTCCAGATCCCAATAAGTCGCCACAACGAATATTACAACCATTTGAAGTGTGATGCGCCAATTGCTGCGCCATATTCCAATACATGTATTTGAAATTAGAATTGCAAACTACTGTTTCATCTTTGTTATTTGTAAGAATTCCAACTTGAAGTTGAATATCATATGCTTTTTTTCCATCGAATTTCAAATAAGGCAAAACCTTAGGATTTTGTTCAGGAGATTCAACAGAAAAAGGTTCGAGGGCATCTAAAGTTACAATCCAAGCAGAAATGGAAGAGGCGAAATTTTTCCCTAGAAATGGACCTAAAGGAACATACTCCCAAGCTTGAATATCGCGCGCCGACCAATCATTAAAAAGACAGAGTCCAAAAATATAAGATTCAGCTTCTTGTGTTGAAATTGAATCTCCAAGTGGTTTTCCATCGAAAGTAATAAAAGCCATTTCTAACTCAAAATCAACTTGACGTGAAGGAGTAAAAATTGGGTCTTCATCTGCACTTGGTTTTATTTGGCCCTTTGGTCTGTGAATATCTTGACCAGAAACCACAATCGAAGATGCTCGCCCATGATAAGCAACTGGAATCCACAACCAATTTGGCAAGAGCGCATTTGCAGGATCCCGAAACATCATTCCAACATTTGTGGCATGTTCTTTACTTGAATAAAAATCTGTGTAATCACCAATTTCGACAGGCATAGACACTTCTACAGATGAAATTAAATGAAGTACTTGTTCAATTTGAGAAGGATTATTTTGAAGAGAAGTTGAGGAATCAAGTAATAATTCAGAAATCCGATTACGCAATTTTCGAACTGCAAGTTTTCCTTTTTTCATCATCAGATTTAAAAAAGGTGCATCAAAATCACTGCTATCAAAACCTGTATCTTTCAAATATCCCAGTTCAGATAACACTTTTAAATCGAGAGCATAATCTCCAATTCTCACAGAAACTCTTTTTGAAAGAATGTGGTTTCCAATAATTCCAAAAGGTAAATTTTGAATGGGAAAATCAGAATTTTCAGGAACGCTTACCCATGATTTTAAATTTGGATTATTTGCTGCTATCATATCCTTAAAATTATACTACTTAATTGAAAATAAAATTAGACATTGAATCTAAAATGCATTAAATCGCCATCTTCAACAATGTATTCTTTTCCTTCTACTTTAAATTTCCCTGCTTCCTTCAATGCCAATTCAGAGCCAAAAGAAATAAAATCTGTATATTTCATTACCTCAGCGCGGATGAATCCTTTTTCAAAATCTGTATGAATTACACTTGCTGCTTGAGGCGCAGTCATTCCTTTTCGGATTGTCCATGCACGAACTTCCTTAACTCCTGCAGTAAAATAGGTTTGTAAATTCAACAAGGAATAAGCAGATCGAATTAAGCGATTGACACCTGGCTCGTCTAATCCCAATTCGTCTAAAAATAGTTGACGTTCATCGTAGGTTTCTAACTCGGTAATATCTGCTTCGATTTTAGCACCAATCATTAACACTTGTGCTTTTTCATTTGCCACTGATTTTATAACACTTTCAACATGATGATTTCCAGTTTTAACAGAAGCTTCATCAACATTACAAACATATAAAACAGGTTTTGAAGTTATCAAATTAAAACGGTGAACAATGTCGCGTTCTTCTTGTGTAAAATCTAAAGCTCGCGTTGAAATACCTTTTTCAAGACCTTCTTTTATTTTTAGTGCTAATTCATTTTCTTTCACTGAATCTTTGTCTCCAGATTTGATAATTCGCGATAAGCTACTTATTTTTTTTTCAATAGTATCTAAATCCTTAAGTTGTAATTCAATATCAATAATTTCTTTATCGCGAATAGGATTTACATTTCCATCAACGTGAATAACATTTTCATCGTCAAAACAACGCAATACATGTAAAATTGCATCTGTTTCCCTAATATTTGCTAAAAATTGATTGCCAAGCCCTTCACCTTTTGAAGCACCTTTCACAAGTCCTGCGATATCAACAATTTCCATGGTAGTGGGAACAACTCGCTCAGGTTTAACCAAGACTTCTAATTTTTCCAAACGTTCGTCGGGAATAGAAATAGTACCGATATTTGGTTCAATAGTACAAAAAGGAAAGTTTGCAGCTTGTGCTTTTGCGTTGGACAAGCAATTAAAAAGTGTTGACTTACCAACATTCGGTAATCCTACAATTCCACATTTTAAAGCCATTTATTTTAATTTAGATGCAAAGATACTAAATAGAAAATTGAATAGTTCATTTTGCATAAAGGCTTACTCTCTGATAATTGATACAATTCGATTTACTTTTTTTGGATCAACCTTCAAGACTTTTTCTGAAAAAGCAGAATCTTCATCTAAAAGTGTATTTGTTGTTGCTGAAAAATGAATTGCTTTTGGTTTTAATTCACGAATAATTTTTTGTGCATTTGAGGCACTAACACCTCCACCCGGCATAATTTCAATTCGGTTATTTGAATAAGCAATCATTTCTTTTAGGACTGCAAATCCATTGTCTACATTGGAACTAAAACCAGATGTCAGAATTCTTTTAAAGTTATGTTTAATCAATATATCCATTGATTTTTTCCAGTCTATTGTTTCATCAAAAGCACGATGAAATGTTAAAACCAAATCGCCACTAATTGCATTTATTTGCTTTAAAACATCTTGGTCGATTTCAAAATTATTTTTTAGAACGCCAACTACAACTCCATGAACGCCAAGTTTCTTACAGGAGATAATATCCTTAAAAATAACTTTTAGTTCTTCTTTAGAATAACAAAATCCTCCGGCTCTTGGGCGAATTAACACATGCGTTTCTAGCCCTAAATCCATTGCATATTCAATCATTCCAAATGACGGTGTTAGTCCTCCTTGTTCAAGGTTTTGACAAAGTTCAATTCGGTCTAATCCCTTTTCTTTTGCTAATAAAACTGCTTCTTGGGTGGCTGCGCACAATTCAATTTTCACCATTTAAAATAATTTATTCAAAATTCGTAAATTTTCCCTTACAAATGACTTTTCCGTATATTTGTCTCTGATTTCAAAATTATGACTGAAAGCACAACAATTAGTGAAAATACAGCAATTGACTTTAATACATTTAAGGATCAAATCATAGCTGATTATCGCTTGGCTTGTGAATCTCGTGAAACATCACTTCTAGGAAGAAAAGAAGTTCTTACTGGAAAAGCAAAATTTGGAATTTTTGGAGATGGAAAAGAACTAGCTCAAATTGCACTTGCTAAACAATTCCAAAATGGTGATTTTCGTTCTGGATATTACCGTGATCAAACAATCATGATGGCAATTAAGGAATTAACAATTGAACAATATTTTGCAAGTTTATATGCACATACAGATTTAGAGTTTGAACCTCAATCAGCTGGGCGGCAAATGGGCGGTCATTTTTCTACACGAAATCTCGATGAAAATGGTGAGTGGCAAAATTTAATGTCAAAAAAAAATAGCGCTGCAGATATTTCTCCAACTGCTGGACAAATGCCCCGATTACTTGGTTTAGCATTGGCATCAAAAATGTATCGTAACAATTCTCAATTACGGGATTTATCGGAATTTAAAAATTTTAGTAATGAAGGAAATGAAGTAGCATTTGGAACAATAGGCGATGCCTCTACCTCAGAAGGACCATTTTGGGAAACAATTAACGCAGCAGGCGTTCTTCAAGTTCCAATGGTTATGTCGATTTGGGACGACGGATTTGGAATTTCCGTGCCTAGAGAATTTCAAACTACAAAAGGAAGTATTTCAGAAGCTTTAGCAGGAATGCAGCGAACAAAAGAAAAAACTGGCTACGAAATTTTTGTTACAAAAGGTTGGGATTATGCAGATCTTTGTGAAACCTATGAAAAAGCTGTTCACTTAGCTCGTAATGAGCATGTTCCAGTTTTAGTTCATGTAATGGAGGTTAATCAACCTCAAGGTCATTCAACATCAGGTTCACACGAACGTTATAAATCTGAAGAACGCTTAAAATGGGAAACAGATTTCGACTGTATTCAAAAGTTTAAAGAATGGATATTAGCTTTTAATGTAAATGGCTTAGCCCTAGCAAGTTTAGAAGATTTAGAAAAAATTCAGATCGAAGCGAAGGAAAAGGTGCGACTTGCAAAAAATACTGCATGGAAATCTTTTAATGATTCTATTAAAAAAGATTATTCAGCGCTAATTGCTATCTTAAAATCTTTGGCAGATGAGAGTCAAAATGGCGTATTTATTACCAAAGAAATTGAAGGACTTGAAAAAACAATTGAACCAATTCGCAAAGATATTGTAAGCTTAGCTAGAAAAGTATTACGCATGGTAAGAGCGGAGAATTCTCCGGCAAAAATAAGATTGTCAGAGTGGATTAGCGGAAATATTAAAGAAAATTTTGATCGTTATAGCTCACATCTTCATTCTGAATCAGCGAAATCAGCATTAAAAATCGAAGCTATTCCTCCTGAATACGGTCAAGAAATTGCCATGGAAGACGGCAGAATTATTCTTCGAGACAATTACAGAAAATTATTAGAAAAGTTTCCTGAATTATTAGTTTTTGGAGAAGATGCTGGAAAAATTGGTGGTGTTAATCAAACCTTGGAAGGACTTCAAGATCAATTTGGTGATTTGCGGGTTTTTGACACAGGCATTCGTGAATGTACGATTATCGGTCAAGGAATTGGTTTAGCGATGCGAGGTTTGCGCCCAATCGCAGAAATTCAATACTTGGATTATCTTTTGTATGCAATTCAAATTTTATCAGACGATCTTGCAACACTTCAATACCGCACAAAAGGAGGTCAAAAAGCACCTTTAATAATTAGTACACGAGGACATCGTTTGGAAGGAATATGGCACAGCGGTTCTCCTATGGGAATGATTGTAAATTCTCTGCGTGGTATGCATATTTGCGTTCCTCGAAATATGACAAAAGCTGCAGGATTTTACAATACTTTGATGCAAGCAGATGAACCCGCGCTGGTTATAGAACCTTTGAATGGTTACAGAACGAAAGAGCGCTTACCGATTAATATTGGAGAGTTCAGAGAGCCCTTAGGAATTCCTGAAATTACACAAAACGGCACAGATTTGACTATCGTTTCTTATGGTTCCACCTTTAATTTATGTGAAGTTGCAGGAAAAACGTTAGAAGAAATGGGTATTTCTGTCGAATTAATCGATGTGCAGACACTTTTACCCTTTGATATTCATCATGTTATTGCTAAATCATTGGAGAAAACAAATCGTTTATTAATTGTTGATGAAGATGTTAGCAGCGGAGCTACTGCTTTTATGTTAGATAAAATTCTTGTTGAACAAAAAGCTTATAATTTCTTAGACTCAGCACCTGAAACATTAAGTGCTAAAGATCATAGACCTGCATACGGATCAGATGGGGATTATTTCTCTAAACCGAGTATCGATGACATTGTTGAGAAAGCATACGGAATTTTAACAGAGGAAAATCCGATTAAATTTCCAAAATTATTTTAATCCGATTATTTGATTGTTAAATCATAGGGCAATCTCATTTGAATTCCAGACATTCCCTCAATTTTCTTCAACTTCTCGTAATATTGCATAAATTCTTTGGGCAGAGTATTTGATTTTATACGGACATCCTTTTCTGTTTCTTCTTCAATTAATTCAATGAGTTGTGAAAATGAATCATCTTCCTTAAGTGGGTAATATATAACTTTAGGATTTTTTAATTTAGCATTATTTGTTGCAAAAGCTATAGCATCAGGCAAGCCACCCAATTGATCTACTAAACCGATTCGCAAAGCATCTCGCCCTGTCCAAACTCGACCTCGAGCAATAACGTTTACCTCGTCTTTTGTCATCTTGCGACCATCTGCAACACGCTTTAAAAATTGATCGTAAATCTGATCTACCTCAGCTTGTGTAATAGCCAATTCTTCAGGGCTTAATTTGCGATTAGAAGAAAGCACAGAATGTTTGTTTGTACTAACTTGGTCGAATGTAATACCAAATTTGTTTTGAAGCATCTTTCCAGTATAAGGAATCATTCCAAAGACACCAATTGACCCTGTAATTGTTGTTGATTCAGCAAAAATCTTAAAAGCTGGACTTGCAATGTAATAGCCTCCAGAAGCTGCAACATCTCCCATAGAAACGATTACTTTTTTTACTTTATTTGTTAACGCAACCTCGCGCCAAATTTCTTCGCTTGCCAAAGCGCTTCCTCCAGGACTATTTATACGAAAAACAACAGTTTTAATTGATTTTTCATTTCTTACATCTTTAAAAAGCTTGCAGATTTCGAAAGAACTCAAGCCATCTCCGTCAGTAGAAACCTCACCTTCTGCTAAAATGACTGCAATAGAAGGATCTTGATTCTTTACGATATCCTGTTCATCGGAAAATGTTCTTTTTGCATATTTCTCAAAACTCTGAAATTCTAGCTTATCTTCTGACTTTTCAGAAACTTTTTTCATTAAATATTCCATTATTTCATCTCGGTATTTCACACCATCTAAAAGTCCAAAAGAAACAGCATCCTCAGCGCGAGTAATTTTTAACTCGTCGGCAATAAGATTTAACTCTTCCGTTTTTATGTTCCGGTCAAGCGCAATGTCGTTGCACATATCTTCCCAAATAGATGTGATGTAGCGCTTAACTTGCACACGACTAGAATCACTCATGTTTGTTCTAAAAAATGGTTCAACGGCACTTTTAAAATCATTGTTTTTTCCACGAATAATTTCCACTTCTAAATCTAATTTATCTAACATCCCTTTGTAATACATCATTTCACCACCCAATCCAGTTAATTGAAAAGCAGAAGTTGGAAATCCAAACGCTTCTTTTGCAGCAGAGCTTATGTAATATGCTTTTTGTGAAATATACTCTCCTGAGTTATAAGCAACCACAAACTTTCCGCTTTTCTGAAAATCTTTTAGTGCATTTCTTATCTCTCTTGCTGTTGCCATACCACAATCTACATCCGAAACATCAATAAAAAGTCCTTTAATCATTTTATCTACTTTCGCTTTTGATAAGCCATATAAAATATCAGGAAGTCCAATACTTTTAGAAATTGTAAATGTTGTAGGATCAAGTTCAGTATCAGCTTTTTCTAAAATAGTGCCCTTTAATTGCATGTGCAGGATTGTTTTTTCTTTTAGTGCGAGAGGTTCAGGTCCAAAATCACTAAAAGCACCAATAATCCCTCCTAAAATCAAAAAGAAAAATACAAGGCCTGCAATGCTTGCAATCATAATTGCTACTAAACTTGGCCAAAAAACTTTGCCAAATGACACTTTTGATTCAGTTGATTCAGTCATAATAATTTTTATTTGTTTAAAGTTAGTTTAATATCTGATTTAAAATTCCCTTATTAACAGGATTTAATTTTAATGTGAATCGGATTTTATTTTGATAGTTAGTAAATATATCTGTACCCATATTCGAACTTTGCACAAAAGGAAACGAAATACTTAAAATACCTGAAAGCCTTATTCCAATTCCTGCATTATACATAGAATGAACAGTAGCTCCATCGTAAAATGTACCAAAATCAGCAAAAACCCCAATAATTTTTGGAATTTTTGGAATTTGAATAAACAGATTAGTTGAAGCCATCCAAAAAGAAGAGCTTCCAAAATCAGAAGTGCTAGAGAAATTACCAAAATTACTCATGCGTTGCTGCGACCATATTCCTGAAGTTTCATAGCGACCTAAGTTATACTCCTCCATAAATAAATCTTGATTTCCCCGAGCGCCACTCATTGACATACGGTAATTATTCCCTACATCGGTTGAATTATTATATAAAAATATATTTCCAAAATTTGCTCGTAATTCTAACCATCTCTCTGATTTATTTTTAAGAAAACGGTATTTGTAAGTACTCGATGCTAACAATCTTGCAACATTATCAGAATTAGATTTCGTTTGCATGTATTCACCTCTTAACTTAAAATTAAAAATATGATCCGGCAGATTTACATAATAAATATATTCTCCAAAAGCACCAATTTGCTCAGTTATAATAGCTTCTTGGTTTAAACGCGAAAAGATGGTTTGAATAAGAATAGAGTGACTGGTTGGTTTTGCATTACCACGCCCTCCTAATTTTAAAGACCAATAAGGTGCTATTGTCAAAAACGAACCAGTTGAATCATCTGAGCCAAAGTTTTTTAGAGAAAGTCCGATTCTTGAAATTCTAACATTCTGTTTTGGAAGAAAAGTATAACTAAACTCGCTCATTCCAGCAATGTCTTTTCTTCCGAAAGAAAATTGCGGAGCAACAAAATATTGGAAAGGTTTAAAAGGAATCCCCATATTATGGAATGCAGCGCCAATAAGTAAACCATCGTATAAATTTCCGCCAATTGAAGGTGTCCAGAAAACATTTGTCCTTTTTGTTTCATTATCACCGATTAAAAACTCAAATTTCATGGGCTCTATTTTTGGAAAAAGAAACTTTTTAGTCCAAGTATTATTTCCACGGTTAATCTCGGGAATATTCTTCGAATCATCGATTACCAATCGTGTAAATTGAGAGCGATTAGACTTAATTTTAATTTCTTCCACACCCGGTTCCACCCAAACAGTTTCGATTAAAACTGAATCTTTGAATACATTTATCGTTATGGGACCATTAACTTGCCCAACATTTTTTACTTTTACTATAGAACCAACTTTCATTGAACGAACGCTCATTATTTTATAATCGATATGGTTTGTTGTTTGAATTAAATCATCGAACAACCATGATAAATTTTTTCCCGAGCTTTCTTCCATTGTTTTGCGCATATCATCTGGCTGAGGATGTTTGAATTTCCATGTCTCAAAATAATCATGCATAACCTTGTTAAACAATTCTTCCCCAAGATAATCTTTGAGGTATAAGAATACCAAGCCTGTTTTTTGATACATTATCAAGCCATAATTAGTTGGTGTAAAATCTTCCGAATGTGTTTCAATAGGTTGATCAGCGCCAAAACCGGAAATTGTACGATAAGAAACATCTCCCATGTCCTGGTGATCTAAATCATTAAAATGTAAGCGCCCATTCAATAGCATATCGGAAAGTCGCGTGTTGTTTGGATATTTCGTTTGCATGTAGCGCATTTCGTTTAAGGTATTCATTCCTTCGTCCATCCAACCATGCACCCGCTCGTTTGTCCCTAAAATCCCATAAAACCAATTGTGACCAACTTCGTGCACAATAACAACCTCCAACTCTTCTTTTGAACTAGCATTTCCGATTACAGTAACATTTGGATATTCCATTCCTCCTCCAGCACTAATTGTTCCATCAACAGCTGTAACTTGATTGTAGGGGTAATCTCCATTCCACAATGAATAATAAAAAGTTCCGTCATTGATATATTCTATAGCATGTTGCCAATAAATTGCATTATGAGGAACAAACATTGCCCAAGAAGTTACTTTTCGTTTTCCCTGCGGCAATTCTACTTCACCTTTCAAAACAGCATAACGTTTATCTGCAAACCAAGCAAAATCATGCACTTTTTCCTGAGTATAACGAATCGTTTTCCACTCGCTATCAGAGGGAGGAAAAGGAGTATTAATCTTCCTGCTCTTCTTATTAGAAACGTAATCTGGTAATCTTTTTAATGATTCATTTGCCTTTTCGTCAAGAAATATTTTCTCGCTTTCGGTTTGTAAATCACCTGTTGCACCAACAACATAATTTTTGGGTAGTGTAATACTTACATCAAAGGATCCAAATTCTGAATAAAATTCTCCTTGATTTAAATAAGGCATTTGATTCCATCCATTTTTATCATAAACAGCTGGTTTTGGGTACCATTGTGTGATTTGATAGGATTGTCCAATATGTCCCAATCTAGATATTTCACCAGACGGAATTTTCACTTTAAAAGGTGTAGAAATTTGAATTCGATCGCCAGATTTGAGGGGGTTTTGGAGCTGTAAAATACAGATATCACTATTCTTAGGATCATATTCCCATTTTAAACGAATACCATTTGACTGAAAATCCAATGAATCGATACCACCTTTTAAACTGTCATTACCAAAACGCAAGATGTTATTCCCGCTTTTATATTGTTGTCTTGCCAAAGCTGTATTTCCATTTCTGTATGCATTTGGCCATAAGTGGATGTATATTTTATCCAAAGAATTTGGAGAATTATTTACATATTCAAAAACCTCAAATGCTGAAATCTCATGTTTTTTGTCATCCAAACGAGCTACAATTGTATAGTTAACTTCTTGTTGCCAATATGATTGAGCTGTTCCTATCGACACAAAAGAAAAAACAAATATAAATTTAAGGACTTGCTTCATACTTTAATTTTTGAGATTATTCAAAATTAAAAAATTTAACTAATGGAAAATTGTCAATAGTTGCTATTTATAAAAACAATAAAAAAAGCCTTGCAATTATTACAAGACTTTAAGCGGAGAATGTAGGATTCGAACCTACGGTACCTCTCGGTACAACAGTTTTCAAGACTGCCGCAATCGACCACTCTGCCAATTCTCCGTGCACAAAAATAGTAATACTTTAGATATTTTTCAATTTAAAACTCTAAAAAAATATTTTACACTATATTTTTTGATTTCAACACTAAGACCAATAATTGATAACTTTACAAAAAAATAATAGATTGAAATGAGATATTTTTTGCTAGCATTATTACTTTCTTTATTTATCACATCTGGATTTTCTCAAAATAAAGGTTCCTTTTCAGGTGAGTTAACATATGAAATTGAACGAGTTGATAAGAAAGACACCGTTCGTTCTTTTATGATTATTTATGCAAAAGATTCCTTGCTGAGAGTTGTAAATTTTAATTCTATGACAGGAAAACAAGAACTTATAAAACATTTAAGATTAAATAGATCTTATTTACTAGTTGAATCGGACCAACAAAATTTTGCGGTCCGAACAAATGAGCATTTAATTATAGATACTCTTGAAAACTATTCATTTAAAAAACAAAAGGGCACGAGAAAGATTGCTGAAATAAAGGTTAAAAAACTAAGAGTCAAGCACAAAGAAATCTCAGAAGATTTAACCTTCTACTACACAAAAAGTATCTCTTCAAAATATGCAAATATTTATAAAAATCTACCGGGACTTCCACTATTGTTTTATGTGCCAACAGCAGATGGGTTATTAAAATACACACTTAAGGAACTGAAAAATAATAATCCTCCATTAGACTTGTTTATGATTCCACAAGGTTATGAAATTATAAGTTTTGAAGAGTTTACAAATAAGTTCTTAAATCCAAGTGAGCAAGAAAACAAAAAGTAAGGTAGAAACAGACAGTTTAAAAACCTCTGCTAACAATAAATTGTTTATACTTCATCGGTAATCGAGCTACTCTTGTTACTTATACTCATATCTTCGTTTAATATACTTTATTCAGCATGGAAGAGAACCATTTTATACCAAATACTCCTGTTAATTCCGATGATAAAACGTCTAAATCAGGAAAAGAAAATAATTCTAGAGATGGAAAGGTTGAAGCTGATGAAAAGTCAACAAAAAAAACAAGTGTAAAAAGAAAACTCAATTGGTCAAAATTTAAAATCAGTCTAGGTTCTATTTTTACTTTAATTTCACTCTATCTTTTTTTAGCTTGTATTTCTTATTTATTTACTTGGACGGTCGATCAAGATAAAGTCTTAAATCGATCATTATTTGATCTCCTTTTTGATTCTGCTCAAGAACCAGTTGAAAATTGGTTAGGAAAATTTGGCGCTTGGTCATCACACCTCTTAATCTATCGACTCTTTGGAATTTCTTCTTTTATTCTTTGTTTCCTGCTTTTTATTTCAGGAATAAAAATTCTATTTGGAAAAAGTATTCTGAACATTGGAAAGGCATTCACTATTGGTTTAACATATATGATTTGGATATCAATTTTTTTAGGTTATTTCTCTTATTCAGTAAATTATCTTGGAGGCACATTTGGATTTTACCTAAACGAATGGATGATTTTAACAATAGGAAAAATAGGGACTATTTCATTACTTATAATGTCCTTTTATGTCTTAACAGCAGTTCAATTTAATCCAAATTTTGCTGCTTTATTTTCCTATTTTAAAAACGATAAAAGCAATGATTCTGATATAGAGAATGAAGAACAGAAAAACACAAATGAGTTTGAAGATATTTTAGTGGTTAATACGATAAAAGAAGAGCAGATAAAAAAAGATGCCGTCTCAGAAACTGTTGATTTTTCTGATGAGGATGATGTTGAATTTGATGAAAGTGAATTAATTGTTACAATAAAGGAAGATGATGATTTTGAAATTGAGATAGGCAAGGAGACAAATGAAAAACCAATAGAAAGTGATTCAATTACTGAAAAAGTAATGAGTAAACATGGAGAAGAAGATGTTTTGGCAGCTGGACTAGTAGCGAAATTTGGTGAGTATGATCCAAAAAAAGACTTAGATGGGTATATTTTACCTCCGATTGATTTACTTAGAGATTTTGGGAATAAGGACATTTCGATTAACAAAGAAGAACTTGAATCCAATAAAAATAAAATTGTACAAACGCTTTCACATTACAAAATTGACATAGCAAAAATCAAAGCTACTGTTGGTCCAACTGTTACCTTATATGAAATTGTCCCAGCGCCAGGAGTACGGATTTCAAAAATAAAAAATCTAGAAGACGATATCGCCTTGAGTTTAAGCGCACTTGGAATTAGAATAATTGCACCTATTCCAGGAAAAGGAACTATTGGAATAGAAGTGCCAAACTCAAATCCTGAAATGGTTAGCATGCACTCCCTTATTTCTTCAGATAAATTTCAAAATTTTGACGGTGAATTACCCGTTGTTTTAGGTAGAACAATAACCAATGAAACTTATGTATTCGACTTAACAAAACTGCCGCATTTATTAGTTGCTGGTTCTACGGGACAAGGAAAGTCAGTTGGATTAAATGCTATTTTAGTTTCTATTTTATATAAAAAACATCCTGCACAGGTAAAATTTGTATTAGTTGATCCTAAAAAAGTAGAATTAACACTCTATAACAAAATAGAGCGCCACTTTTTAGCAAAATTACCTGGAGAAGAAGATGCAATTATTACAGATACATCGAAAGTAGTGAATACCTTAAACTCTTTGTGTGTAGAAATGGATAATCGCTACGAATTACTTAAGGATGCAGGAGTTAGGACAATTAAAGAATATAATGCTAAGTTCATATCTCGTAGATTAAATCCTGAAAAAGGTCATTATTTTATGCCCTATATAGTTGTTCTAATTGACGAATTTGCAGATTTAATAATGACGGCGGGCAAAGAAATAGAACATCCAATAGCTAGAATTGCACAGTTAGCCAGAGCGATTGGAATACATTTAATTGTAGCAACGCAACGACCTTCTGTTAATGTAATTACAGGGATGATAAAAGCTAATTTCCCTGCTAGGATTGCATTTAGGGTATTGTCTAAAATAGATTCTAGAACAATTCTTGACGCATCAGGAGCCGACCAATTAATTGGAAGAGGAGATATGCTTATCTCAACTGGTTCAGATATTATTCGACTTCAATGTGGTTTTGTAGACACAGCAGAAGTTGAAGATATTTGCAGTTTTATTGGAGAGCAGCGGGCATTTCCTGAAGCACTTATATTACCGGAATACATTGCTGAAGGTGGAGAAAATATTGGAGAAGTAGACATGAACGAAATTGATTCCATGTTTGTCGATTCTGCAAGAATTATTGTTATAAATCAACAAGGTTCTGCAAGCTTACTTCAGAGAAAATTAAAGTTAGGTTACAATCGTGCTGGACGTATCGTAGACCAATTAGAAGCTATGGGGATTATTGGTGCTTTTCAAGGGAGTAAACCACGAGATGTTCTTTACACTGACATAGAATCGCTTGATGAGTTATTGAGATCAAGAGGATTAATTTAACGAATTGCTCGCTCATTAAATAATACATAGCCGTAGCTGACCTGGAATTGGAAAGGATGAACTTGTTTTGGGAAATAATTTAAAGTTGCCCTTAGCGGTCCAATTGGCGTTTGAAAAATGAATGAACTAGAACCCATAAAAGTATTTCCTTTAAGAGGCTTTGTAAATTGACTTGAACCATTTTCATTTTTTTGTAATAAAATAATCGGTTGATAAAAATAGGCATCTATTCGAAAATCAATATTCTTTTTAAGGGTAAAAACTAGATTAAGCCCACCACCAAAATGCTGATGAGAACGGTATTCAGATAAAAAATAAGTTTCTGCATCTACAACTGGTAAAAAAGCCGGCAATGATAATAAAGTAGCAGTATAATTTGAAAATAGTGATTGAGAATTTAATTGCCCCCTTAAATGAATCCCAACATGAAGAAGTTTTTTTAAACTGAAATAATTTTGAAATTCTGCATTTAAATTTATCCATTGGTGATTTATATTAAAAATACTATCGTAAAAAGAAGTAGATCCAGCGAAAGACTTTTCGAATCCATCGACTAATCTAACCTTAAACAAAAATAAATTACCTCTATTAGCAAATTGTTTCCGATTTAATGTGCTTTTTTTAAGCTCCCAACTTGAAGAAAAACCTCTAAAAATTGTAATGTCTGCTGTATCTATATTTGTAAAATTAGTCGATTGATAATATGAATCCTCGAGCCTAAAAAATCTTGCATCAAAAGTAGATTTTATACTATTTGTAACGGAATGTTTTATTTTAAAGCCAAAATAAATCTCATTTTGAATTAAAAATGATGGTTGAACCTCTTCAAAGAAAGTAGCGAAACTTCTAAAATAATCCCAGCGATTTAAAACGAAATAGGTCGAAAAAGTAGCGGGTATGATCGCAGGAATATCAATACTAATATCAGCTTTTGCTGAGCTATAAAATTTACCAAAATAGGATTCAGCATGTATACTTGATGCAACACTATTAATACTTCTATATGTTATTCCAACATAAGCCATGTTTACAGCGCGCGAAGAAACATGACCACCAATATCAAATTTAAAATTACGAGCTTTTTTTAGGTTTAAATTTAACGCATAGCTTGAATCACTTTTTAATTTTAATGTTGGAAAAATATAATCAATTTGTTGAGCTTCATAAAGTCTAAAAAAACGTTTTTCGAAGGTTAATTCTGTTAAGACTTCATTCTTTTTTTCTCTAATCATAGTTTTTTTAACAAAATTTAACTCCGAGTTATTTTCATTTCTTGATTTTATCTCTGAAATTCTCAATGCTGGTATAGAAGATCTAAACAACACCCTTCTTTTATTTACAAGCTCTTTAGAAACTTTATTTTTTACAAATAATTCTATTGAGTCCAAATACAATAATGTTGAATTATAACCATCGTCAATTGCTTGTTTAATATTATTAAAATCAAAGGTTTCAACTTTGGTATTTGGCCTAATTACAAGTCCATTTTTGCAGGGCATTTCATAATTTGTTGGTTTGGTCATCATCGTATTTAATAAGCCAATAAAATCTTGTTCGTCTAAAAAACTTGAATTATTTGTTACATTACTTCCAATAATAAAATCTGGGTTGAATTCATTGTACATAACATCAAGAGGAAAATTATTGTACAAACCACCATCAAAGTATATTTTCCCATCAATTTTTATAGGATTAATATACAAAGGATAAGTAATGGATGCTCTGATTGCTTCATTCAAATTACCAGATCGAAAAACAACACTTTTTTTATTTAAAACATCCGATGCAACAGAACGAAATGGTACAAAAAGGGAATCAAAATCTTCCTTG
>JBIKOE010000011.1:0-50447 GCA_044358215.1 Crocinitomicaceae bacterium | reverse complement strand
CTGTTTACGAATCCAATAAGAATAATTTCTCTGCAGAAAACCCATATAAATACAATCAAATACTTCTTTATTATATCATGAAATTTTAAGCTATGAAATACTATATAACCTTAAGCGCACTAATTCTTGTTCTTTTTTCTTGTCACAAGAAAGATTCCAAAATTGATGGGCCTTCTTTAAAAGATTTAAACGGACAGTTCTCTGTTCTAAGTCCGCTTGCAGCATCTATAGATTCTGTTGATTTCGCTAGTGGAGAAACAGTTTATTTTACTGCCTTATTTTCAAAAACATCTGAATGGAATTTAAAAATAACCGGCTTAGTTTCTGGTGCAGTTAAAACAATGACAGGTACAAGTAATGAACTAAATGCAAGTTCTTCACTTTGGAGTGGTGAAACTACCAATCTGCCAATTTTTAAAAATGAAAACTGTAAAGTTGAACTAACATTTCCCAATGAACCAGACACCTTAATTGCCTATGTTAAAATAATCCAACCGAAAGTAAATTCAGGTTTTCTTATATCAGATTTTGAAAATGGGTTCAATAGCGGATGGACTTCATTTATTATGTCTGGTGCAAACATGAATTTTCAAGTGCTTGCAGACGCGAGTGCCCCACAAGGAAATAAATACTATAATATGGCTGGAACAGTTAATTGGGAATGGTTAATTGGACTTGTAAACTTTAAATCTACTGCATACGGAGGAGCTCCCGCTTTCCCCTTAAGTGCAAACCCAAATAGTGTTTATTTTAATGTGATGATTTATGGTGAATCTGGAACGACAAATAGCATTGTGCTTTTTCAATTTGAAGAAGATGAAAATAGCAATGGGATATTTACTGCTGCAAGTGAAGACATGTACGCTAAGGAAATTAAAGTAGATTGGGTAGGATGGAAACTTATTTCAGTAAAATACAGCGATCTCGTATCCTTGGTAGATGGCGTTCCTGCAACTCCAAATGGAAATGGTGTTCATGATTCTGATAAAATTAAGACAATAAATATGCTTCATTTAGCAAATCCAAATTCAGGGTTTGCAAAATCCAAATTAGATTATATCATTTTTACAGAAAATGGACCATTGGTTCCTTAAAATAGCATGAAAAAACTTTCTTTCTTCTTTGTTTTCTGTAGGCTAGTTTCTTGGTCTCAAGATCTTCCGAAACAAAAAACACTTCTTTTAGAAGAAGTAACAATCCTTGAAAAAAATTACGGATTTAAAAAAGTAGGCCTTTACGATGAAGAGGAAGCAAAATCGTATTCGATTAAAGGGTTTTCCCAACTTTCTATTTTCGACAATGATTTCTCAGACGAAGTTTGGTCGACAAAAAACACATCTTGCATTCAATTAAACTTAAAAGAAGATGAAAAAGATAAATTTTTAAGTGTGAAATGGAACAAAGACCAAGATGGCTGTGATTGGGTTGGAATGGGATTTGGTTGGGATATGTGGGCTGGAAAAGACATGAATTTTGTAAAAGATACGCTTGCAATGGAATTAGAAGTTCGTGCAATAGGAAAATCATTTACCAATATTCCATGGGCGTTCTGTTTTGAAGATTATTCTGGCGCACAAGCATGGTTAGGCTACAATAAATCTTTTTTGCTAGCAAATGAAATTACGTCAAATTGGACAAAAGTCCGGATTCCTTTCTCCTTGTTTCCTTTTGAAGAAAATAATTTTGATTTATTCAATGTAAAACAACTAATGGTTCAAGTTTTTGGAGAAGGGTCCATAGAAATTAATTCAATAAAACTAGTTCCTAATTCTAGTAAATTACGTTCTGAAGTAACTTGTCTAAAAGTCAATGAAAAAATGGAACTTGGAAAGAATGAAAACTGGAATATTCCCTTTACTAATTTTGGTTCTGGGCATTCCTTCGCTACTTTATATACAAAAGATTCGTTATTTATCGCTGTAAAAGTTATTGATGCTACACCACAAGTCAACAGCGAAAAAGATGAAAAATTATGGAATGGAGATGCGATAGAAATTGCTTTTTCTACCAATCCACAGGCAGACCCAAAAAGAAAATCATTCTTGCTCAGCGATCAACATTTAGGAATTAATTGTGGCGCTACTCCCTATGTTTGGGATTGGAAAGAAAATAAACGCATGGAAAAAGTAAAATTTGTCTATTCAAAAACTGCTGATGGCTATTTTCTTGAACTTGCAATTCCTGTAACAGAATTATTTAAAACTAAATTACTTCCTGAAGCTGAATATGGCTTCGAAATTGCTGTTGATCTAAGTGGAGCTGATGGCAAAAGAAGTCGGCAAGAAAGGTGGAACAGCATTTACGCTGAAGGATTTCATTTGTCTCCAAGCAAATGGGGGACTTTAATTTGTGAATAACAAAGTTATTCGTTCACTATAAAACATACGCATTTAAAGACATTGCAATGCATAACCAAATAAGATAAGGCAGAATAAGAAATGTTGCCGGAGAAGTTAATGTTAATCTTAGATGTTTGTTTATCAATATTAGTGTCATAAATAATAGAATTAGCAATAGGAGCCCTAATAAAATCTCGTGAAAATTAAAAAAAACAGGATTCCAAGCTACATTTAAAATCCATTGAAGTATAAAAAGTCCAACTGTTTTTTTTGGTAAGGGTGACGAAAACGCTCTCGCACAGTAAATAGAATAAAGAATCATGATAATTGTCCATGCTATCCCAAAGAAATAACCTGGAGGTGTCCAAGGTGCTTTTTGAAGATTTATATACCATGTGTTTGAGCCAGGACTCGAGCCCATTAAAATACCTCCCAAGTACAAGCCCCCGAAATTTATTATCAAGAAGACAAAAAATAAAAGTGTTTTTTTCATCGTATTAAAATTCCTTTTAAACCAATTAGTTCAATCATTTTCATGCTTTCTTCACGAATAAAGTGCGCAGGAAAAACAAATTGCTTATCGTACAGCACATCATTTACCCAAAAACTTACCCAATATTCATTCGAAATAGCAAATAATTCTGGTAAAATAGGTTCGATTTTAGCAGCTTCATTTGGCAATAAAATCTCCATGCTATGTCGAATTGTACTTGTTTTTATTTTCTCGCCAGTACTAGGATTCTCGCCAAAACCTGTGCAAGTGATAATAATCCCTTCCATAATATCATCTCGTAAATTGAGGAGATAAATACTGTATTCTTTTTCTCCGTCTGCTAATGTATTTTGTGTAAGCGCAATGGCAACATTTTCAACTTTAGGGACCAACAATTCTTTTTTCATTGCTTTTGATATTAATATTCTAACTAGTTACTCTTAAATTAAGATTTATTCATTTAGTATTCTGCTTGCTTTAAAATCAAATAGCTCCGCTAAATGGACGAGTAATTTGTCGGCCACTTCCTCCAAATCTAATTCTCGTCCCAATTCTTTTTTCATCGAAGTAACAGCCTTGTCATCAATTCCACAAGGGATGATATTAGAGAAAAAACTCAAATCTGTATTTACATTAAAACCTATTCCATGCATTGTAACCCAGCGAGAGCTTTTTACACCAAAAGCACAAATCTTACGCGCACGAGGTGTTTCTCCGTCAAGCCAAACGCCTGTTAATCCCTCTATACGATTAGCAGAAATTCCATACTCAGCTAATGTAAGAATAACGGCTTCTTCCAAAAATCGTAGATACTTATGAATATCTGTGAAGAATTGATCTAAATCAAAAATAGGATATACCACCAATTGTCCAGGCCCATGATAGGTAATATCTCCACCACGATTAATTTTATAAAATTTTGCTTCCTTGGCATCTAATTGGCTTTCATCAAGCAACAAATGGGCTTCTTTTCCACTCTTTCCAAGCGTATAAACATGTGGATGCTGACAGAATAATAAATGATGCTTTGGAAGTTCTTCCGTTTCTCCATTTCGGCGAGCAATTTTTAAATCTATAGACGACTTAAAAATAGTTTCTTGAAAATCCCAAGCCTCTTTGTAGTCGATAAGACCCAAGAAATGACAGAGGACTTTTTGGTTATCAGACATTAAAAGTTAGATAATTCGCCTTTTAAATAATCAATAATCTCAATGTCCATGATATCCGCTTCATTCATCTCACATAAATAATAGGACGACCAATCCACTAAATGAATTAAATAAAGAGAACGTTCAATAAATGAAGATCCTTTTGCGCTTAAAACATAAATTTTTCCGGCTTTTTTCTCAACAGCGGACATTGTTATTTCGAGGCGCTTCTGATTGCGAGGATGTAAGTCTCCGGTACTAAAAAACACAGGCGCAAAACGATTATCTCCTCCAGACCAACCCACTAATTCGTTGTGATTCATTTCTGGAATGGTATGCTGCCAACCTAAATATTTGGCGTTTTCATTAAACTGTTGGCGCGCACGTACAATCACGCCCTCGTATTTTGTTTCAGAATAAAAAACCCCCACTTTACCAAATAAGAATAGTGCAAGATCTTTTCCTATTTCTTGGATTTCTGAAATGCTTTTACTCAAAGTGTGTGCACTTTGTGACATTGTCTCTAAGTGTTTTGGGGATGTAAATCCTAATTCAGCAAAAATATGAAGTAACTGAACAAGCGAAAAAGCTAAGGCACTTCTTGGGGGATTTCCACCAGGAACAATTATGCAATCATAGCCATTTTGCGCGCAGAAAGACTTTAAATTTCCACCACTTGTTATTCCAATAATTGAACAACCCAATGCATGTGCAGCATTTATACTCATAGTTGTTTCTTCGGTATTTCCTGAATACGATGAACCTATAACCAAGGTATTTTTATTTGCAAATGCAGACAAAGTATATTCATTGCTTAAACTTACAGGAATTTTTATTTCGTCTTGTATCCAATTTGCAACGATTTTTGCACCGATACCTGAGCCACCTAAACCACAAATAATAATGTTGTGCACTTCGTTTTTTGGTGTGCGAATAGTACTTGATTGAGCAATCGCAATCGCATCATGGATATTTTGTGGGAACGCTTCAATTAATGATTTCATTTCTTATTTATTTTTTTATTTGATTTATAAAGGAATATTCCCATGTTTCTTTTTGGGCAGCGTCTCTGCTTTATTTTCTAACATTTTGAATCCAATAAGTAATTTATTTCTTGTTTCAGCAGGGAAAATTACATCATCAACAATTCCCCTCTCAGCTGCACGGTAAGGATTTGCAAATAAATCTCCATATTCTGCTTCTTTTTCCAATAATTTCGCTTGAGAATCGGCAGCTTCTGCAATTTCACGCTTAAATATAATCTCCGCTGCACCCTTTGCTCCCATTACTGCAATTTCTGCACTTGGCCAAGCAAAAACAAGATCAGCACCGATACTTTTGGAGTTCATAACACAATAAGCTCCTCCGTACGCTTTTCTTGTAATAACGGTAATTCTTGGGACAGTTGCTTCAGAAAAAGCATATAATAATTTCGCCCCATGTGTAATAATTCCTCGCCATTCTTGATCAGTTCCAGGTAAAAATCCAGGAACATCTTCAAAAACAAGTAAGGGAATATTAAAAGAATCACAAAATCTGACAAATCGGGCACCTTTGCGTGAAGCATCTATATCCAAAACACCTGCCATTGCCGATGGCTGATTCGCTACAACACCAATTGTTCTTCCTTCTAAGCGAGAGAATCCTACAACAATATTTTTAGCAAAATCTTTTTGAACCTCCCGAAAACTTGTATCATCAACAATGCAATCTATGAGCTTTCTAACATCATAAGGAACACTTATATTCTCCGGGAGAATTTTTTCTATTTGGGTTAATTTACTTTTAGAAAATTTAAATACCGAGGTTGTAGGAGCTAATTCGTAGGCATTTTGCGGAAAATAAGTTATTAAATCGCGCACATTTTTTAAGCACTCCACATCATTTGCAGCAGTAAAATGATTAACCCCTGATTTTTCTGCGTGGGTTTTTGCTCCACCTAAATCTTCAGACGTCACCTCTTCATGGGTAACCGTTTTAACAACATTTGGACCGGTAACAAACATATAGGAGGTTTCCTCCACCATAAAAATAAAATCTGTCAATGCCGGAGAATAAACCGCGCCACCAGCAGAAGGGCCCATAATTACAGAGATTTGCGGAATAACTCCCGAAGCTCGTGTATTACGGAAAAAGATATCAGCATAACCAGCTAAGGAAACAACGCCTTCTTGAATACGCGCACCACCAGAATCATTTAAACCAATAAATGGCGCACCATTCTTCATGGCTAAATCCATGATTCGGCAAATTTTGGCAGCGTGTGTCTCAGAAAGAGAACCTCCCAATACTGTAAAATCTTGCGAAAAAACATAAACTAAACGACCGTGAATAGTTCCAAATCCTGTGATTACACCATCTCCTGGAATTCGTTGATTTTCTAAGCCGAAGGTTGCTGCTCTATGTTCAACAAAAGCACCTATTTCTTGAAAAGAGTCTTCGTCTAACAACAAGGTAATCCGTTCAGATGCTGTTAACTTTCCTTGTTGGTGTTGTTTTTCAATACGTAACTTTCCCCCTCCAAGTTTTGCCTCTTCTCGTCTTTTTGTTAATTCTTGGTTTTTATCCATGATTTCTATGTGCTACAAAAATAAGCTAAAATGATGTAATTTAAGCTAATCAAGACCTTATGTTTTAGAGTTGGATGACCTAATTTTAAAAGGATAAAAGACCAAAACAGAAATAAAGAGAAAAAATACGAAGATCATCATTGTTTCCTTAAGGGGAGTAAAAAACTGTAAGCCCAAGAAAAAAGAAAAAAAAGAAATTCTAAAAAAACTTAAATGCCTATTTTTTACAAGGGTGTTAAGCTGCTTACTTCCAACAAGACCAGTTTTTAAATCTTGTTTCATGCGCAACCATTCTCCTAAAATTAGTAATGGAAGTAGAATATAACCCTGTTCAATTCCCATATCACTATAATGAATAAAATTTGAAATTTCTTTTTGGAAATGTATGTCTGGAATAAGAACTTTTAAGAAAAAATGAATTATAAATAGTTCCGAAAATAAAAGAATGGAACTCTTAACAATAATTTTTATTTTTTCTGCCTGATTTAATTCAGTCAATTTCAAGCGCCATGGCAAAAATATCGTTCTTGCAACTTGATCTAGAATAAAATAAAGCAAAATAAAATAGAAGTTCCAATTCCAGAAAAAATACCCCATTAAAGGAAAAGCTACGTCTCCAAGTAAGGCATTTATCTTTTCAGCTTGCTTCACCTCTTTTTCTTAAGAATTGCAACTCGCTCTAGACTAAGAGTATATTCTGGATTGTATTTTAATACTTTGGCATATGAAAACAGGGCATTTGTGATGTCTTTTTTATCTTCGTAGATTAATCCAATGTTGTGATACGACTCAATGTGCTTGTTCTCGATTTCTAGGGTTTTGTCATAGTAGAATAAGGCGCTATCTAAGTCGTTTTCTGAAAATTGTTTGATATACCCAATTTGGAAGTATGCCACAAAATACAAACTATCTAGGCGTATCATTTTACGATATAAGCCTTTTGCTTCTGAATCTTTACCAAACAATTGCTTGGCATAAGCCAATGAATAAATAACATCTGTATTTTTTGGTTGTAATTGATAAGCTGTTGTATAATATTCTATACACAGTGGGTCTTGTTTCCATTCGTAGAGAGCACCTAACATAATATAGCCTTGATAAAACTCAGGGTCTTGCTGAACTGCTGTCTCGTAAGAGGATACTGCCAATTTAAAATTCCCTAAAAGTCTATAAATACTTCCTTTTAGAATGTATGCATCGCGAAAACGGGGATTAATTTTTAGCGCTTTATTAATGAATTTAAATGCAGAATCATAATCCTCAAGAATACAATAAACATTCGCTAAACCGACTAAAGCTTTTGGATTTTTAGTGTCCTTTTTGATGATGATAAGATAATTTCTTTGGGCATTAAAAATATCAGCAACTAATCTATTTGATTTATTAATAAGTGCTTCAGCATATAACAAGCGACAATCTATACGAGTGCTATCCATTCGAAATGCTTTTGCTCCATCAGCCATGGCAGAAGCATAATCCATTTTTGAAATTGCTTGATTTCCATGACGGATAATTAACTCAAGACTATCAGGATAGCGAACTAAGAGACTATCCAAACTTAAGTCGCGGTCTTTCTTACTATTTTTCCCTTTATCCGCACAAGATTGAAGGGTCAATAACAAGAAGAATAAAAAGTAGATTATGAAATTCATATTACAAAAATAATGATTTTGAATTGGTTTAAATGTTCTGTAAATTTGCAGAAATTAAATTTTCATATGATTTATAGAGTTTTTCTTCTCTTTTGTTTATTTTTCTTGAATGCATCTCGCGTATTTTCGCAAGGTTGTTCACAATGCAAACTCCTTGCAGAACAGGGAAGTCAAGCAGATGAGAGTTCATTTGGATCAAATATAAATTTTGGAATTCTTTATTTAATGATAATTCCTTATTTGCTTCTTTTATTTTTATTTAGAAAGCAAATTATTGACTTCGCAAAGAATTTGTTTTTAAAACCCAGCTAGATTTTTTTTAGAACCGAGCTGTTACCCCAGCCATCACTTGGATAGGTTGAACAGGGTAATTATACCATCGGTAATATTGTTGGGATGCTAAATTATTAATTTGCAAAAAGGCACTTACTCTCGTATTATAACGGTATTCAACACCTAAATTTATATCTACAATAGCCCCCAAAGGTTTAGCAAACTGCTCGTTTTTCTCAATAACATATTTACCTACTGAATAAACCTTCGCGTTTCTTCCTGTTTCTAATTTTGCGCTTAAATTCACTAAAAATTTATCGTAAAGGTTGTAAGAACCCCTTAAAACAAACTGGAATTGAGGTAAATTCCATGCAAAAGCTTCATTTTTTGTTTGGTAGGAAAAAAACTGGCCAATCAAGTCAATCTTAAATTTCTCACTTTGCTGGTAAGAGCCTGAAGCTTCAAGTTTTGTTAAAGTGAGCGTATCATAAATGACATTAAATTTATTGAAAGCAAGAGAATCTGAAACATATAGGGCTTTATTTAAAATTCTAGCGGAACTTCCGTTAATATTAAAACTTAATTTACTACTCAAAGTGCCTTTAAAACCTGCAAATATCTCATGTGGATTATGTTCGTTTTGAATAGTAAGATTTGATAATAAATAGGGGTTCTCCGAAGAAAAAGTACGTAGCGAGTTTTGTTTTAATCCACCACGGATTCCTACATATGGAATAAAAATATCATTAAATAATGAATATTTTATTTCAACCTGTGGATATATATAAACCTTTGTCTTTTTTTGAATATCAACGCTTAATGCAAGACCAACTTCAACCTTAAATTTCTTTTGGAATAGTTGTGTTAAAATCCCTGGTTGTAAATCTATTATTGTATTATTAGTTACCAAGCCTGAATCACTTGAATTAAGAATTGAGTCTTTAATGCCGTAACGATAAGAATTATATCTCAACCCTAAATTTAGATAAAATGTCTCGCTTTTATAATTGTACCAACCTTTAGTATTCAAGTAAAATTGGTTTTCCTTAGCTCTCCAATCAGAAAGTGTATCTATAATTGGTTTTTTTGTACCCAAGAAATTAAACCCTGTCGTTATCTTATAATTTAAAATAGATGTATCCCCTCTATTTCCAATAAATTCAAAATCTGCACCAAGATTTTGATAACGTTGAGTAATTGTTTTCGCATCAGATACTAAAGAGTCTGGAAGTCCATAAAAATGAAAGCCATCATTCAAATAATGAAGCTTTGCTCCAAGATTAAATGAAGCTTGATTAATTTTTCCAAAAAGTAAAACATCAGTATGATCAAATTGCCCATTTGGAAATTCTATATCTCCCCGTTTTATATTTCCAAAAGAACTTAAATGTTTTATATGTGCCCCATAATGATAAACACGAGATCGAGTAGAGTTATAATAAAATTCTCCAAGTGGCATTAATTTAGATCCAAGAGCAATCCGAGTATAAAACGGATAAAGTTGTTTAATTTTTTCTGTTGTTTCAACAGTAGCAACTGGAATTGTGTCTAAAGTTATTGCTGTAGGGTGTTGGAAAATTAACAATGGATAAGACGATACAATAGCTGCCTTGACCGTATCGATAATATCTGGAGTTGCTAAAATTCTGAAAGAGGGTTCTATTTCTCTTTTTCCTTTTCCATCTACGACAAGGTCTGGAGGCTGAGCAAAACTGAACCCAAATAACATTATAAATCCAAAAAGAAAAGAGAGCTTTAACATTTTATTCTTCGTTTATTTCAATTTTTTTTAGGTCTTCCACTGGTTGTTCTATAATTACTGGATTTTTTAATTGCATAAGTTCTTCAAACAAGTTGTTCGCCTCAGCTACCACTCCGTCATCTTTATCTGGATAAAATTCTAAAACAGACTTGAGTGTCTGCTCAGCTTGAAATAAGTCGTTATTTAAAATAAATATTCTAGCCTGAAGAATAAGCGCCTTTGCAACCCAGTAATTATAACTCGGCTTCATTTTAAGTAAGGCCTTAATTTCTACATCTGCTTGAGGATATTTTGCTTGCTTGAAATTTATTTCTGCTATAGAAAATTTTGCTTCAGAACCAATTGAAGTACTTGTATTTTTCACAAGCCATTCAAGTGGGGCAATGGCATCTTCAAAGTTTCCTAAGCGGTAATTTGATATGCCAGTAGAATACATTCCTTCTATTTTTATTTGTGTTGTTATTCCACCAGATTCTAATACAAATCTCGAATAATAAATCGCTTTTGTGAAATCATCGATTAAAAATGCACAACGCATAAGTCCAAGTTTTGCAGTGAAAATAGTTGTCGGTTTTGAGGCAACCTGCTCCAATTTTAAATAGAACTTATAGGCTAATTCATAATTTTTATGTGAATAATGATAGGTGGCTATTCGAGAGGCTGCAGATTCCGAATAAACATTTGTTGGTGTTTCTAAGAATTTTTCAAAATAGTTAAGCGCACTCAAAGTATCTTTTATTTTATAGAAGCTATTCCCTAAAAAGTAATAGGTTTCATTTACAAAACGACCATCCGGGAATTTTGATAAATACACTTGAAATTTTGAGATAGCATCAGAATAAGAACTATCTGCATAACTTTGAAATGCTGGGTTATAGAAAAGATTTTCTTTTTCATCTTTAGAAATATTAGCACACGGATAGCGATCTGCTATTTCTGCTGCCTTTTCTGGAAATTTTTGTGCAGCATAGACTTCCACTAATCCCTTTACAGCTTTTTCACATACATCTCTTACTTTTTCAAATTCATTAATAATTTTAATGTACTCCAACTCAGACTGGACATAGTCCCATTTTTTAAAATATAAATCTGCAATCCCAATCCTAGCATCTATTATATTAATAGATTTTGGATAAGTTGCGACAAAAGAAATATATAATTCCATAGCTTCATCGTATTCTGCTTTGGAAACAAAACATCTTGCTAATTCATAGGTTCCATTCATTCTATATTTTGATAATGGATAGTCTTTCAACAAGATTCTTAAAACATTAATTTTCTCGTCCAATTCTCCATTATAGCCATATGATTTTGCTAAATAAAACAATGCTTTATCGTTCAAATCAGTATTCATTTTTAAGGCTTCCTTATAGTACTGAATTGCCAAGCTGTTGTTGTCTTGATTTAAATAATAACAATCTGCTATTCTAAAATAAGCATCTATTTTTTTTTCTGTGTTCTGTGGATTTGATTGAAGATATATTCTAAAAGCGTTGATTGCATCTTGTGTTTTTTCTTTTGCAATGTAAGCGTAACCAATATTATAATAAGCGTCTATTTTTTGTGGCAATGCGTTTGAGCCAGGAGAGCCTAAGAAAAAACGATACGCGTTTATTGCTGCGTCAAAATTATTCAAACGAAAGTCTATATCTGCCATCCAATAAAAAGACAAAGCCAGCATTTCTGGGTCAATTGGATAACGATTTACCAACTCAAAAGCTTTTTTCGAGTTAAGCCAATCCCCTTTTTGAAAAAGTTCCACGCCATAATTAAAAGCTACTGTTTGATAAACAGACTTTAATTGGTTATCTTTTGATGGTAATTTATCTAAAGATTCAAGTGCCTTTGAAAAATTACTCGTATTTGTATACACATTAACTAAATACTGAAAGACGTCTTTCGTTCTTGATGATTTGGGGTATTTATTTAAATAATCTTCAAAAGCACGAACTGACTCATCGTAAGGGTTAATGTCAACTTTAAATGAAATAACTGCAAAATTATACAAAGCATCCTCTTTTATCTCTTCAAGAATAGTCATTTCAGAAGCGCGTTCAAAAGCGCTACGTGCAGGTAGTAGTTTCCCCAAAGCAAGGTAAGATTCTCCTATTTGATACATCGCAACTTGGGCCAAACTATCTTTTGCCCCAGTCACCCTATCAAATTGCCGAATTGCCTTTTCGAACTCATTTGATTTGTAATAGCAAAAAGCTAGTTCGTAACAATCATCTCGATTAGGTTTAGATTTTTGATTATAATTCTCTAGAAAAGGAATAGCTGCAGAATAATTACCCAAACGATAATGAGCATTTCCAATAAGATGATTGACATCAGATTCATTGTCAATGAAAGTACAGTTAGCAAGTGTTGGAGCAAAATCAATCACTTCTTTGTAGCGTTCTTGTTTATGATAAATTTGAGCTATGTAATAAGGTACAACTCCACAAAAAGTAGAATCTAAGCGTAATTTTTCAAACCCTTCTAAAGCAACTTGAAGGGAAGAAGAAAGGTAATTCAAATATGAAAAAAAATACAAACTAGGAGCAGAATATTGAGATTTGCCATCTTTTGCATCTCTAAATGCATTAAATGCAACTTGTTTATCTTCGTTTTGTATGGCGGAATAACCTAATTTGAATAAAAATTCATCGTGTAACTTTTTTTCTAATTCTTTGAAGGGAACTTTTTCAAACCAAATTTGTGAATTCACAAAATCTTCTTTTTGATAAAAATACTTGCCTACTCTAAAGCCAATTGTATGCTTATAAATATTCTCTGGATAGTTTTTGTTGAACGCTTCTAATAAAGCAATTGCATCGTTATTATACAATTCCAGAGCAGAAAGACCCTCATAATAGTAAGCCTTTTCAACTAAAGGGTCATTTTTGCTTTGTGAACTAAAAATAAATGATCGAAATTCTTCCCGTGCAGCTCCATATTGTGCTTTTTGAAAAAGTTCTTCTGCACGAAAAAACTGTACATAAGCTCCTGCATATTTATCGGTTTTTTGAGCGAAAATAACAGATGGAAGAACTAAAACTAAAGTAAAAAATAATTTCAACATCGCTTGTAAATTTACAAAGTAGCTAGCACTCTGAAATTTCACTATTTCAAAAGTTTTAAACTTGACTTTGTTAAGATAAAAATGCAATATTATTTCCCTCTTTCACATGTTTTATCAAATTTGTAAAAAAAAGATTGTGTCGAAAGTAATATCTATTGTTAATACCCAAATTTACCAACAAGAAAAACTGATATTGGCAAATGTTTCCTTAGAATTATTTGAAACAGAATTTGCCTATCTTATAGGAAGAACAGGAATTGGGAAGACAAGCTTGTTAAAATTACTCTACGGAGAACTTTCTATGGTAAATGGCGAAGCAACAGTAGTTGGCTTTAACTTAAAAAGTTTAACTAAAAAAGAAATTCCTTTTCTTAGAAGAAAAATTGGCATCGTTTTTCAGGACTTTCAACTTCTAATGGATAGAACCGTAATCCAAAACCTTTATTTTGTATTAAGCGCAACAGGATGGAAAGAAAAAGCAATGATTCATAAACGAGCATTAAGTTGTCTGCAACTTGTTGGAATTGAAAAAAAAGCCAATGAATACCCTAATGTTTTATCAATAGGAGAACAACAGCGCGTTTCAATAGCTAGAGCACTTTTAAATTCGCCTAAATTAATTTTGGCAGATGAGCCAACTGGAAATTTAGATCCCGAAACATCAGAGGAAATCATGCACTTACTAATTGCTGTAGCAAAGGAAGAAAAAACTGCAATTTTAATGGCAACACATGATATGCAAATGGTTCAAAAATTTCCAGGAAGGATAATAAAAGTAGAAGATGGAGGAATAAAAGAACTTACTTAATCCATCATTTCACCAACTAAAGAGGTAGTTACTTGTTTTTTTACCTCATCTATTGATAAATTCTGCCCGTATAAATATTGAAGTTTTATTAATGCTGCCTCTGTTGTTAAATCATTCGCAGAAATAACACCCACTTTTTGGAAGAACGCACTTGTTTGGTATGCGCCATGTTTGACAGATCCTGAACTACATTGCGTGACATTTAAAACCAATCCACCATTTGAAATATATGAAGAAATAAGTGCTTGTAAAATAGCAGAACTTGGAGCATTCCCAGTGCCATAAGTTTCTATTACAACAGCTTTTGTATTGTTAATATTAAATAAATCTTTGTATAACTCAAAAGGAATTCCTGGAAATAATTTTATTAATGCAATTTGATTTGAAAAGGAACTTTGAACAGTTAAGGCACTTTTTTTGGTTCTAAAAAGTCGATCTTTAAGGTATTCTATATTTACCCCTGCAACTGCTAAACTAGGATAATTAGGCGATTCAAACGCCTCAAATTGGTTTGCAGAAATTTTTGAGCATCGATTCCCTCTGTAAAGTGAGTATTCAAAATATACAGCAACTTCTTGTACTATTGCTTCGCCAGTTTTCTCGTCAAAAGCTGCTGCAATTTCAATTGCAGTTATTAAATTCTCTTTTCCATCTGTTCGAATTGTACCTATTGGTAATTGTGACCCCGTGAAAATAATTGGTTTTTTTAAGCCCTGAAGCATGAAACTTAAGGCGGAAGAAGTAAAAGCCATTGTATCGGAACCATGAAGCACTACAAATCCATCATATTCTTCATAGTTTTCAATAATAATTTGAGCTAAGTCCTTCCAATGTTCTTGCGTTATTTCTGAGGAATCTATCGGCTTAGGGAAACTAATGCTTTTTAAGTTAATATTTAGGCGTGCTAGTTCTGGAACGTGATCATAAACATATGCAAAATCGAAACTACGTAATTCTCCACTTTGTGGATCTTTAATCATGCCAATGGTGCCACCTGTATAAATTAATAAAATAGTGCGCATAGTTAGTTGCTTTTAAATTTTTCAAGTTGAAATAGTTCTATTGCATTTTGAGAAGTGACTTCTGCAATTATGGCGTCTGAAAGATTGTAAATTCCTGAGATTTTTTCAATAATGTATGATAAATAGGCGCTTTCATTTCGCTTTCCTCTAAAAGGGGCAGGTGAAAGATAAGGGGCATCTGTTTCTACAACTAGGTGTTTCAACTCAACAGAATTTAAGACTTCTGTTAAGCCAGAATTTTTATATGTAATTACTCCACCTATACCTAACTTAAATCCTCCGTAATCTAAAATTTTAGTAGCCTGCTCTATGCTTCCTGTGAAGCAATGGAAAACTCCTTTTAGCGTTTCATCATCTTCTTCGTCAAGAATTTCAAAAATCTCATCAAATGCATCTCGAGCATGAATGGCTATTGGTAATTTTAATTTTTTCGCCCAAGAAATTTGTGTTCGAAAAACTATTTTTTGTGCTTCAATAAACGTTTTATCCCAAAATAAGTCCATTCCAATTTCACCTACTGCACAATATTTACTTGGATTTTTGAATAAGTGAGTTTCTATTATTTTTAGTTCTTCCATCCAATTTTCTTTCACATAAGAAGGATGTAAACCCATCATTGGAATTGTATTTTTATGCTCCTTCATCAGTTTTTCCATGAGAGGAATACTTTCACTATTAATATTTGGGAGTAAAAAATAATGTACGCCTGCAGCTTCAGCACGAATAAAAACTTCTGATTGATCCTCAGAAAATTCCTCTGCATAAAGATGTGCGTGGGTGTCAATTATCATGTTCCAAACTTAAATTAATTTTTAGAAAGAAAAAGTTCCCAATTCCAAGCGTCAGTCATAGCATCATTGATAGATAGTTTTGATTGCCAACCTAATATATTTGAAGCTTTATCACAATTTGCAAAAATCTCCACAACATCGCCTTCTCGCCTCGGACCATAAGACCAATTTAATTTACACTTTGATACTTCTTCAAAACAGGAAATTATTTCTAAAACGCTTGTGCCTTTTCCCGTTCCAATGTTTACAGCTTCAAGACAACCTTTTTTATTGTCTTCTAAAAAAGCAAGCGCTTTAACATGTGCTTCTGCTAAATCCATAACATGAATATAGTCTCTTATACAAGTGCCATCTCGCGTGGGATAATCATTTCCGAAGACAGTTAAAAAATCCTGCTTTCCTACAGCAGTTTGTGTGACAAATGGTAGTAAATTACTTGGTTTGCCAAGAGGGAATTCTCCAATAAATGAACTTTTATGGGCTCCAACTGGATTAAAATAACGCAAATTAATTAAACATAATTCCGGGTGAGCTAGAAAAGTATCTTCCATTATTTGCTCGCCAATCCATTTTGTATAACCATAAGGCGAAGATGGAAGGTTTTTTGGACTGACCTCCGACACCTCTTTTAGCTCCTTAGGTTCACCATATACAGTACAAGACGATGAAAAAACAAGGTTTTTTACACCAAACTCAAGCATTTTATTAAGTATGTTGATTAAACCAGAAAGATTGTTTTGGTAGTATTTTAATGGATTTTGAACGGATTCTCCAACGGCTTTATAGGCTGCAAAATGAATAATTCCCTCAAAAGAATATTTTTGGAAAATTGCACGAAGGGCCTTGTCATCACAAACATCTACCTCAATAATTTCAGGAAGAAAACCAAGAATTTTAGTCAAGCCTTCTAGCACAATACGATTAGCATTTCTAAAATCATCTAAAATTATGGGGGTATAACCATTTTCTACCAGCGCCACAACTGTATGAGATCCAATGTAACCAGCTCCACCCGTGACTAAAACAAATTTTGACATATTCAAAGGTAAAAATTATTTTACAGCTGCATTAATTTCATTCAGGGTGCAGGCACTAACTCTAAATCTATTTGGCGTTTTCGAGGATTTACTTGCTGAACCAACACTTGAACTTTATCTCCAAAATTGTATTCTTTCTTTGTTTTTGCTCCGACGATCCTAAACTTTTCCATATCAAAATAAAAGCGATCTCCTGGGATATCTAGCATTGCAACCATTCCTTCACAGTGATTTTCATCCATTCGAACAAACAATCCGTGTTCTGCAATTCCGGAAATTGTTCCTGAAAAAACTTCTCCAATATGATCTAAAACAAATAGAGTTTGAAAATACTTTGTTGATTCTCTTTCTGCTTCAGATGCCTTGCGCTCATTTTTAGAAATCTTTTTGCAAATTTCACTTAAATCATTTCCGTAACGGTGTTTTTGATTCGTTAATTCTTCTTGTAAAATGCGATGAACAACTAAATCTGCATAACGTCGAATGGGCGAAGTAAAATGAGAATAATATTGAAAAGCTAATCCATAATGTCCAATGTTTACAGTATCATAAGCAGCTTTTGCCATGGAGCGAATTGCCATGGTTTGAATTAGTGAATATTCATTTTTGAAACGCACATCTTCAAATAATGCATTTAAATTTTGTGCGATTTTAGCGGGATTTTGAAGATCTAATTTGTATCCAAATTTCTCGATAAAAACAGCAAATAATTGAATTTTTGCAGGATCCGGAACATCGTGTACACGGTAGATCATTGGAAATAAATCCTTGCCTTTTTTTGGTTTAGAAAGATACGTTGCAACATGGCGATTTGCTAAAAGCATAAATTCCTCAACTAACTTGTGAGCGTCTTTTGAAGTTTTAATAATCACCTCTTTTGGATTTCCTTTCTCGTCTAATTTAAAGCGCATTTCTTCAGATTCAATGCTTAAAGCTCCTTGTTTCAAGCGTGCCATCCGCAAAATTTTTGCGATTTTATCAATTATTAAAATTTCTTCCTTAAAATCACCATCTTTTCCCTCAATAATTTCTTGTGCCTCTTCATAAGTAAATCTGCGATCCGAATGAATAGCTGTTTTTCCGAACCATTCAGTAAATACTTTCCCAGATGTGTCAATCTCAAAAACAGCAGAGAAGGTGTATTTATCTTCATTTGGCCGCAAGGAACAAGCAATATTTGAAAGTTGCTCTGGTAGCATCGGAATAACTCGGTCAACCAAGTAAACTGAATTTGAACGCCGTAATGCCTCTGTATCCATTGCTGAACCTTGCCTAACATAGTGGCTTACATCTGCAATATGAACACCGATTTCAAAATGACCATTGTCCAATTTTCGAAATGAAATTGCATCATCAAAATCGCGCGCATCTAAAGGATCAATTGTAAAAGTTGTAATAGCTCTAAAGTCTCTGCGGATTTCTATCTCTTTGGAATCTAATTTAATTGGTACAAATTCAGCTTCGTTTATTACAGCTTGTGGAAAAATAGGATCAATACCTTGATTGTATAAAATCGAGAGCATTTCAGTGTCATTCGTTCCAGGAATACCAATAACAGAACTTACTTCTCCATAAGGAATCCCGGCAGATTTAGGCCAGGCAATAATTTTAACAAGAACTTTCTCGCCATCTCTGGCGCCATTCAAGTTTTCTTTTGTGATTTGGATTTCTGTACTTACGCGATTGTTATCTGGAATCAAAAGTGCGCCTTTTTGGTTGAATTGGAGCGTTCCTACAAATTGCGTTCTTGCTCTTTCCTTTATTTCAACAATTGCACCCTCATCGCGTTTTGGACCTTTTTTAAATACACGGACTTTTACACTATCGCCATTCAATGCTTGACCAATATTTTGTGGTGCGATAAAAATGTCTTTTTCTTCTCCTTCACAAACAACAAATCCAGATCCTCGTTGAGTTAATTGAATTATACCTTCAAATAAAGAATTATTTTTTCCAAGGGAAAAAGTAAAATGATTTGTTCGTTTTAAAACAGAACTTTCAACTAATCTATTCAAAGAATCAAACACCATTTGACGGGTTGCAGGATCTCTAGCATCCACAAGTTCACAAACTTGTTTGTGTGTTAATTCCTCTCCTGGCTTTCGCTCAAAAACTTTAATAAGAAGTGTGCTTATGCCCCCTTTTTTTTTACCTGAGGGAGAGGTGTTTTTACGCTTTTTTGACATAGTCTATAATTAGACGATTAAGTTTGTCAGAAATAATACAATAATGAGAAATCATTTAATGACGGATAATCACTTTTCGAGTGATTGTTTTTGTTCCTGGAATCTCGATAACAACGAAATAAACACCATTTCTCAATTCAGAAACATTGATTTTCTTTGATGAAATGACAGTTTCTTTAGAAATAGTTGTTCCTAAAGCATCCATGATTTTTATGTTTGCTGCTTCTACTCCACTCGTAGTTATTTGAATATGCTCTGATGCAGGATTAGGGCCAATAATTACTGAAGCTTCTTCTTTCACTGGCTTAAGTGCTGCTGTATAACTCAATAATAAATCAACAGAGTCAGAAAAGTTAGTGCCATTATCTGAAACATAATATCTGTATCGAGCTTGCCCAGTAGTTGTCCAATCGTCAGGATTTATAGTAACTTTTAATTTCCCACATTCACTATTGTTTACATCAAACAAAACACTAGGAGTTCCTGGCGTAGTCCATGGATTAGATACATTTGCAGCATAACAAGTGCCCCCGAATTGGTCAGTACAATGTCCCCAACATAAAAAATCTGACCAAGTAGTTGGAACACTGATTTTATCTCGTGTAATTCTCCATTGGTGGGTTGCTCCAGTATTATTAATAATATCAAAAGATACATCAATAGCATCAGAGTTTGTAAGCTCTACTTCATGAGTTTGACTAGAAATATCAGTGTTAGTTCCTGGAATTTGTATACTAATTGTATTTTGAGCATTGAGCCCAAAAACACAAACAAAAAAAGCAAGATACAAGAAAAGAAATTTCATAATAATAATAACTATCTCAACAAAGATATGATTTTAATGCTAAAAAACAAAAAACAATAAAAAATAAGATGCAAGTTTTAAAAACAAATAAAATTATCTAGAAAAATAGTAGTTTTGAACTATGCAAGAGAAATCTGTAATCATTACCGCTGGCGGACTTGGTAAAAGAATGAAAAGTGCTTTTCCAAAGCAATTTATTCTTCTTGGAAACAAGCCACTTCTCATGCATACAATTGAGTTGTTTTATGAATTTGATCCTACTATTGAAATTATTCTAGCGCTTCCTAAAGATTGGTTAAACTATTGGCAGGAGTTGCAAGTTGAGTACAATTTCAAAATTCCTCATACTATTGTTATTGGTGGTGAAGAACGATTTCATACCGTTCAAAATGCACTCGAAAAATGTACAGGAAAGTTTATTTCCGTTCACGATGGTGTTCGCCCTTTTGTTTCTCAAACATTACTAAAACTCTGTTTTGATTCATTACGGCAAAATTCTGCTGTTATCCCTGTTTTATCTATTAAAGAATCTTTAAGGTTTCTATCAGGTAATAAAACGGAAGCGTTGGATAGAAATCACTATAAATTAGTTCACACACCTCAATGTTTTCATGCAGAAGTTTTAAAAAAAGCATATTTACAGCCATTTCATGATTTAGTTACTGATGATGCTCGCTTGTTAGAGCAAATGGGTGAAAAACTTTTTTTTGTGGAAAGCGAAGAGGAAAATATTAAAGTTACCACAGCTAATGATTTAAGAATAGCAATAGCAATTTTAGCTTCAAAAAAATAAAGATGATAAAACCACCTGATCTTAAAAAAGGCGACAGCATTTATATTTGTACACCAGCAAAAGCAATAGATAAAGAACTAGTTTTAGTTGCAAAAAAACAAATTGAAGAAAGAGGATATAAAGTAATTATTTCAAAAAATTGCTTTGGAAAAAACAATTATTTTTCAGGTAGCGATGAAGAACGAAGTGCAGATTTACAGTTTGGGATAGATCATGAACAGGTGAAAGCTATTTTTTGCGCGCGTGGTGGCTACGGGTCTGTTCGAATTGTAGATTCATTGAATTGGGCAAATATGTTGAGGGAACCAAAATGGTTAGTTGGATATAGTGATATTACAGTTTTTCATCAGCGACTTAACAAACTAGGTATACAAAGTATTCATGGTATAATGCCCTTTAATTTTGGAAGCAATTCTAATCAAGCACTTACCTCATTGTTTTCAGCTCTAGAGAATACTAATTATACTATTTCTGCGAAACTTAATGAAAATAATTGCCATGGCAAAGCGAATGGAATGCTTATTGGAGGAAATCTGAGTATTGTTTATAGTTTACTTGGCACGAATGATTCTTATCTTTTTGAAGATAAAATTTTATTTATTGAAGATATATCCGAGCATTACTATCAGTTAGATCGCATTCTTTTTACACTAAAAAAAGCTGGAGTGTTTGAGGCAATTAAAGGGCTTGTTGTTGGCGGTATGACAGATATTCAAGATACTGAAGTTCCTTTTGGGATGAGTATTGAAGAAATTGTTTTACAGCATTTCCATTTTCGTAAAATTCCTATTGGCTTTGATTTTCCTGTTGGTCACATTTCAGATAACCAAGCACTTATTGTTGGGGCTAATGTTCAACTTAATGTTGATGAAAAAGGGAGCCAGCTTTCTTATATAAATTAATTATAAATTAAGCACTAAACGTTCAATTATTTGTTGTTTAACATTACCTTTGCAGACTTAAAATAAGATTTATGAGTAATTCCTCCATATTAAAATCATCAATCGCAAAGAAGTATTGGATGGCTTTAACCGGTTTGTTTTTGTGCACGTTCTTAATCGGACATTTACTTGGTAATTTACAGCTAATATTCATCGAGGGCGAAGAGGGTCGAAGGGCTTTTAATGAGTATGCTTATTTCATGACACACAATCCGGCAATAAAAATATTATCCTATTTAACCTATATTTCTATTCTCTTCCATGCTGTTGATGGTTTTATTTTAACAGTTCAAAATAAGAAAGCGAGACCAGTAAATTATGCTGTTAATAATCCTGGTACAACATCTTCTACGCCAGCACGATACATGGCAGTATTAGGAACTTTAATCTTAGTTTTTATTGCTACTCACATGGCTAATTTTTGGTGGAAAGTTAAATTTTCACAAGAAATACCTTTGCATACATACAAAATTGAATCAAAACAAGAAATGAATATCCCAAAAGGTCAAAGTTTTTACTTTACACAAGTACCAAGTATTCAGCCAATCCCTAAAGATACAAACACCTTAGAGGAAAAAGGAACAGCTATTTATTATAAAAATACCAATATCAAAATTGCGGATGGCTACATTGACCTTCATAAAGTAGTGATGGCCTTTTTTGGTAAATCAAACCCAAATGGGATTTTTGGAGTGCTTTTTTATGTTCTTTCAATGCTTGTTCTTGCTTTCCATTTATGGCATGGATTTGCTTCTGCATTTCAATCGTTAGGAGTTAATCACGCCAAATGGACTCCAATCATCAAAAATTTGGGGAAAGGATTTGCAATAATTGTTCCGCTTCTTTTTGCGCTTATTCCCATTTTAATTTATTTGAATAACTAGGAAAATTTTAAAGTATGTCGAAGTTAAATTCTAAAATTCCAGAAGGACCTATAGCTAATAAGTGGACGGAACATAAGAACCACATGAAATTAGTGGCTCCAAATAATCGTCCTAAAATTGATGTAATTGTTGTAGGGACTGGTTTAGCTGGAGCATCTGCTGCTGCATCTCTGGGAGAAATGGGCTATAACGTTAAGGCATTTTGTTTTCAGGATTCTCCAAGACGTGCTCATTCAATTGCAGCACAAGGAGGAATTAACGCCGCGAAAAATTATCAAAATGATGGAGATTCTGTTTACCGTCTTTTTTATGATACTATTAAAGGAGGAGATTACCGTGCTCGTGAAGCAAATGTACATCGCTTAGCAGAAGTTTCAGGAAATATTATCGATCAATGTGTCGCTCAAGGGGTTCCTTTCGCAAGAGAATATGGAGGTTTATTAGACAACCGTTCATTTGGAGGCACGCAAGTTCAACGAACATTTTATGCGGCAGGACAAACTGGGCAACAGTTATTATTAGGCGCCTATTCTGCCTTGTCTCGTCAAATTGGCTTAGGTCGTGTTGAAATGTATAACCGTCACGAGATGATGGATATTGTAACCATAGAAGGAAAAGCCAGGGGAATAATTGCGCGGAACTTAGTAACAGGAGAAATTGAAAGACATGCTGCTCATGCTGTTGTAATTGCAAGCGGTGGATATGGAAATGTCTATTTTCTATCTACAAATGCAATGGGAAGTAACGTTTCTGCAGCATGGAAAATTCATAAACGCGGTGCGAAATTTGCAAATCCTTGTTTCGTTCAAATTCACCCGACCTGTGTACCTGTTCATGGCGTGAACCAATCAAAATTAACATTGATGTCGGAATCATTGCGTAATTCCGGGAGAATTTGGGTTCCAAAGAAAAAAGAAGATGCAGAAGCAATTCGAGCTGGACAATTAAAACCAACACAAATTGTGGAAGAAGAAAGAGATTACTTTTTGGAAAGAAGGTATCCCGCTTTTGGAAATCTTGTTCCCCGAGATGTAGCTTCTAGAGCTGCAAAAGAACGGTGCGATGAAGGTTTTGGAATTGAAGCTAACGATACTAATGAAGGGGTTTATTTGGACTTTAGCTCAGAAATTATTTCCAAAGGTAAGCAAGCAGCTTATTCTCAAGGAGATCACAATCCATCAAGTGAAAAAATAACTGAATTAGGAAAGAAATGGTTGGCTGAGAAGTATGGAAATTTGTTTAAGATGTATGAAAAAATTACAGACGAAAATCCCTATGAAACTCCAATGAAAATATATCCTGCTGTGCATTATACAATGGGAGGAGTTTGGGTTGACTACAATCTTCAGAGTACAATTCCAGGGTGTTTTGTTGCTGGCGAAGCTAATTTTTCTGACCACGGAGCAAATAGATTAGGTGCTTCTGCCTTAATGCAAGGTTTAGCAGATGGTTATTTTGTGCTTCCATATACGCTTTCTAATTATTTGGCAGATGAAATTAGAACAGGAAAAATTTCTACAGATACGCAAGAATTTTTGGATGCAGAAAATTCAGTGAAGGAAAGTATTGAAAAGATAATTTCTGCAAAAGGAAGTAAATCTGTAGACCATTTTCATAAACGTTTGGGATTAATCATGTGGAATAAAGTTGGGATGGCACGGAACAAAAAAATCCTTAAGGACGCAATTGAAGAAATTGGAGATTTACGAACTGAATTTTATGCTGATGTCTATGTTCCCGGTGCTGCAGATGAAATGAATTCTGAATTGGAAAAGGCAATGCGGGTTGCAGATTTTATCGAATTAGGACAATTAATGGCAATCGATGCTTTGGAACGAAATGAGTCCTGTGGCGGGCATTTTAGAGAAGAATATCAGGATGCTGAAGGTGAAACCTTAAGAGATGATAAGAAATACAAACATGTCGCTGCTTGGGAATACCAAGGAATGGATGTAACAAAAGCAATTCTTCATAAAGAAGAACTAAATTATGAATTTATTAAAATTGCTGATAGAAACTATAAATAATGGATAAAAAACCTAAAGTGTGGAAAATGATGTTGATTAGTTGGCTATTTGTTTATCCAGTTATCAATCTCATGTTTTTCTTAATCTTTCCTTTGATTAAAGAACTTCCTCAATTATTAAAGACATTTATTTTTACCGCAATTTTAGTTCCTGTTATGGGAATGGCAATTCCTGCGCTTCATAAGAAATTCTGGAATTGGATAACGAAATAAGATTAAAAACTGTTTTGAATAAAACAACAAACATGGCAGCAAAAACAATTAACATTACATTAAAAATTTGGAGACAAAAGAATTCCAAAGCAAAGGGTGAACTAAAATCTTATGCCTTGGAAAATGTATCAACAGATAGCTCTTTTTTAGAAATGCTGGATCAATTAAATGAAGAGCTTCTTACTAAAAAAGAGGAGCCAGTTGCATTTGACCACGACTGCCGTGAAGGAATTTGTGGTTCTTGCTCTCTGTATATTAATGGGCGCGCTCATGGTCCAGAAACTGGAACTACGACATGTCAATTACACATGCGAAAATTTAAAGATGGGGAAAATATTTACATCGAGCCATGGAGATCTGCAGCATTTCCAATCATAAAAGATTTAATTGTAGATCGAAGTGCATTTGATAGAATTCAACAAGTTGGTGGCTTTATTTCTGTGAATACCTCAGGAAAAACAATGGATGCAAATGCTATTCCAATTCCAAAATCTGATGCAGATAAAGCTTTTGAAGCTGCTGCTTGTATTGGCTGCGGTGCCTGTGTTGCCACGTGTAAAAATGGTTCAGCCATGTTATTTGTTGGAGCAAAAGTTTCTCAATACGCCTTACTTCCTCAAGGAAAGGTGGAAGCAAAACAACGTGTTCAAAACATGGTGCGACAAATGGATGAAGAAGGTTTTGGAAATTGCAGCAATACTGGAGCCTGTGAAATAGAATGTCCAAAAGGAATTTCCTTAGAAAATATTGCCCGCATGAACCGCGAGTTTTTATTCTCTGCTATCACATCGGATAAGTAATTAGCTTTCCTGAATTTATTATAGATAACATAGAATCAGATTCTTAAATTTATATTTAATTACATTCTTCATCATAAGAGCTCAAAATTTCATGAACTAGATAATTTTTTCAACATAAAAATTGAACTACATAATATTTGTATAATTAAAAAAATATTGAAAAATAATAGCTTAAATTGAAAAATAAGTTGGTTTTTAAGCTTAGAATAAAGAATTATCTTTTTTATAAATACATTTATGAAAAAAAACGCATTTAACAATTGAATAACTCTGGATTATTTGTAATTAATTTATAATTTTACAATCTAAATTATACTACAAAAATAATAGAAGATGAACACTTTCGGCATTGTATTGTTTCTTTTAATTTTCGGAATGGCATTTTGGATGCTAATATTCTTAATGGGCTTTATTCTGCCTTATTGGATAACCTTAGGATTATTCGAGCAATTACGTCCAAAAAGAATTTTTGAAGAAGAAAAAAAATCATAGATTTATTTGAATACTAAATAGTAAAGGCTGGCTAAGAACCGGCCTTTTTTCGTTATCCAAAAAAAGAAACAGGCACCAACAACGCTAATTTTCCTTAATTTCGGAAACTGTAAAACACATTGCATGAAAATAACACCTGAAATCCAACAAAAATTAAAATTGCTTGAGCAAAAATACAGCGCACTTGGTCAAGATTTATCTTCTTATTTAGATGGCTTGCTACACGCTGATGTTACCACATATTGGGATTATATAGAATTAGACACCTTATTGAGCTTACAAAAACCGAAGACACAATTTCCAGATGAGCAGGTATTTATTATGTACCACCAAATCACGGAGTTATACTTTAAATTAGCACTAAATGAATTTGAGCAATTAGGAAACAAAGAAACCATAGACAAAGACTTTTTTCTTTCCCGTGTAGGCAGAATTAATCGGTATTTTGAAGCATTAATTCAAAGTTTTGAGATTATGGTAGATGGAATGGAGCGGGAGCAATTTTTAAAATTTAGAATGTCTTTATTGCCTGCAAGTGGATTTCAGTCCGTGCAATACCGAAAAATTGAAATATTCAGCACTGATTTTATAAACCTTGTAGCGAAAGATAAGCGCAGTAAATTTAATGCTTCTTCTACAATAACTGAAATGTTTGAATGTGTTTATTGGAAAGAAGGTGCCACAGAAATGGATTCCGGAAAAAAGACCTTGACACTTACACAATTTGAAGAGCGGTATAAAAAAACACTCCTTTCGCTTGGAGAGAAGTGTAAAACAAATAATCTTTGGCAAGTTTACCTACGATTAAGCACTAAGGACCAAAAAGATCAAGTTATTATAGAAGCTCTTCGTCGAAATGATATAAACGTTAATATAAATTGGCCTTTGGCTCATTATAAATCGGCAGTGCGCTATTTAGCTCTTTCAGAAAAAGATATTCCCGCTACAGGAGGGACAAATTGGCAGAAATATTTACCCCCAAGACTTCAAAAGCGAATTTTTTATCCTCAGCTTTGGTCCAGTGAAGAAAAAACAGAATGGGGCAAAGCTTGGGTTGATGAAGCTTTGAAATCTATTTAATCTATTTGAATTTCTTTCAAATAAATTTTCGAAAAATCAATTAATCCTAACTCATTAAATTCAAAATCTCTAACGCGCAGATTAATAACCACAAAAATATCCTCGCTAAAAACCGGAATAACTATTGGGGTTTTAATGATAAGCTTATCTATCTTCTGCTGTAGTTTATTTCTCTCTTCTTGACTCGTCGTAATTTGCGACGCTAAAAAAAGCCGATCATATTCTTTATTATAGAAACGAGTTTGGTTGTTTTCACTTTTATTTTGAGTGCAAAACAACTCAAGGAAGGAATCTGCATCTGCATAATCTGCTGCCCAACCAGTCCTCCAAATCTTAGCTTGTTTACTTGCAATAAAGTTATTTTTTTCTTTTAAGTTGCAATTTACAACGCGTAATTCAATATCTAAAATTGTGTTTAATTGTTTTACAAGAGCTCTACACCACTTATCAACTAAACTCCCCTTTGCGCTACTGACAAATAAGTCAAGTTTTGGAAAGGGATTGTTTGTCGTGAAGCCAGACTCATAAAAAAGTTTTTTTGCAAGTTCAGGATTGTATTCCACACGTTCACTTTTGTTGGGAGTATAAAAATTACACTCTGGCACAAAGCCGAATTCTGCTGGCCTCCCATCGCCATTTAACACTTCATCACAGATGAATTTTTTATCTATTGCAAAGCTAAATGCGCGTCTAACTTTTTCGTTGTTAAAAGGAAATGATTGGCAGTCAAAAGCCAAATAATTTATTTTAGAACCTTTTTTGTAAATTATTTTGTGGAGTAAATTTCCCCCGTTTTTTGCAGAAGAGAGCGAACCGAAAGCATCATCTAAATTTTCCAATGGCAGCTCAAAAAGGATATCAGCCTTCTTATGACCAAATGCAATATATTGCTCATGCTCATTTTTTGAGTAGACCACCTTTATTTCATCTAAAAACGGCAGTTGTTTACCAAATTCATCTTTTTTCCAATAATTGTTGTTTCTCAAAAGTGAAACACCATTTTCAGTCGTCGCGCCTAAGTAGAAACAGCCAGTTCCAACAGCATGTTTTACAATTTCCACTCCATAATAGTCATATGCACTTTTAGAGAAAACCGTTAAATTAGGATGCGTAAGGATATTTAAAAAGCTAGTATAAGAATTCGTTAATTTAATCTCAATCGTATTCTCATCTTTTATCGTTATTCCGGATACTCCAGATTTAGGGAAAGAGTTTCTTGAAAGTTTATAAAAGGCTTCAGCGCCAACAATCTTGTCTTTTAGGAAATGACTTAGTTTATTTAAGGGGCTTGCAGAACAAGCAAATTCTAGAGAAAATTTTACATCTTCAACAGTCATTTTCTTCGTGCTTCCGCCAAAACAAGGGTCAGCATGAAAATACACAGCCGATCTAATTTTAAGCTGTACTGTTTTGTAATCTTGGCTTACAGTAAAATTTTCAGCGAGATTGCCAATTATTTTATTTTCAGCGTCTATTATTAATAAAGGCTCAAAGATTTGGGATAAAACCCGTTGTTCATTAATCGAATTTGAACTTAATGGGAAATAACAATTTTGTTTTTCAGAAGAATAATAGGTGAAAACCCCGCCATAGACTTTATTGCCAAGAGCAACTTTTGATAAACCTCCAAAAAGATAAACCCCAAAAAAAATTAAGACGCCAAGTGCGCTAACAAAAACCCAAATCTTTTTCATGGATTGCTTACTCTTATTTTTATTTATCTAAGATTAAGTGTAAAAATCCGTGCCCTTCAACAATTTGATTGGAAATACTCGTGGCTTTATAAATATAAAAGTAAATTCCTTCCTTCGCCAAGTCGCCATCTATTTTCCCATCCCACGAAGGGTTATTATTTACTAAATCAGAACTGCTTTGAGAAAAAACAACTGATCCCCAACGATTTAAAATGTTTAACTCCAAAGAAACTATATTTTTTCCACTTAAAAAGAATGTTGGATTCTGAGCATCTGAATTTGGTGTAAAGACATTCGGTGCATATACCTCCGGAGTACATGAGCCATCGTCGATATTTGCTAATGGATTGAAATTTAATGCTAAAGGATTAGTGCAATCACAAACATCAAGATTAATCGTAAGTGTTGTATCAGATGTACACAAAGGATCAACGAAAGCAATTAATTGAACTATGTAAGTTCCAAACGTTTGGTTTGAATAACTATTTGAGGGATTATTTTCAGAACTAATACTTCCATCTCCAAAAGTCCAATTATAACTTGTGGCATTAGTGCTGTTATTAACAAATGAAAACAATGCAGGTTGACAGTTCGACAAAGGGGTAACAATACTAAAATTCGCAATGGGGAGGACAGCAACAACCTCAATACTGTCACTAACAGAGCATTGACCCTGTATTACTGTAATATAATACCATCCTGAATCTATATTTTGCAAATCTTGTTCATTCCAGGTTGAAGATGAATTTGAATTAGTCCAAAGATATGTTGTCTGTCCAATATCCGGTGAAATTTCAAGGTTTACAGATCCTGTTGGGAGACAATTTGCATTCGATGACGATAAAGAACTTATTGTTAAAGTATCTGAACTCTCCACTTGAATACTGTCACTAACAGAGCATTGCGCCTGTGTTACAGTAATATAATACCATCCGGGATTTATATTTTGCCAATCGGGGCCACTAAAGTTTAAAGAAGAATCTGGATAAGTCCAAAGATATGTTGCCGGTACTAAAGGCGCTACAATATCAACATGTACAGAGCCTGTTGGCCCACAAAACGCAATCGTAGACCATAGAGAATCTATAATCGGTCCATCCCAAACATAAATAGTTCCTGAAGAAACAATGGTATCACCACATGTATTTATGATATTAACGGAAATAATAACTGATTCATAACCTTCAATTATATTATCTTGTATTGGTGTTAAATTTACAATCACAGTATCAACGCCAGGTAAAAAGATGATTGTATCCATTAAATTTGCATAATCAATACCTTCCGTCGCAGTCCCTCCAATTGTGTAAATTATAGAGAGAGTATCAAGCAAGTTCCCATCGGGTCTTGTAAAAATAATATCTGCAAAATTACAGCTCTCAATAATTGTAGTATCTCCAGAAACGGTTGCCACAGCAACGTCTACAACATTTGATGAAAAACTATTCGCTTCAAGAAATACTCCTGAATCCCACGCCACATCTGAAACATTGGAAATCGCAAGTTTTATATGATAGGTTTGATTGCATTGAACAGATGCCGCTGCAGTTAGTAGAACTGTCGTTCCGTCGTATTGTATGGTCGAGTCGTACGCTGCTCCATCCATATTATTTACATAAAAAGTTGGATTAACTGTAGGGCCGACATTATTAATAGTGACTGGAGTACCTCCAGGTATTGTAGCAATATTTGCGCCATTTGGATACCCTGCTAAAACATATGGTCCCGTGATTCCTGGCCCCCAAAGAAAGAAGCCAAAAGCATCATTAAATGTTGAAGGTGACCATTCAGGGTATTCTTCCGAACCAAAGAGGTATCTAAAACTTAAGGTGTCTCCTGTTGGGATAAAGTCGAACTCTAAAACCACTCCATTTGTCACCGGTCCTGCCGCTAAAATATTTAAATGTGGATCTGTAGCGACACTTGCAGTGGCAGGTAGATTGTTAGAAAAATTTGTAGAACTATTAGGTCCTTGGGCTGCAATGGCATTTCCTGTGGTTAATAACAAGCCCGAACCAATTGGAAATGTCGGATTTGTATTTGTAAAACTCGCTACATTTCCTTGCACAGCATTTGCGGTGACAGGGTTTCCATTAATAGTAATGTTCGATGCAGTCACTCCCATTCCCAACAAAACATTATTTACAAGTTGTGTTGGAGTTTGAGCGTTTGAAACTACTACACTTTGAGAAAATACCATTAGGTTTAATGACACAAAAACCAATGAAGTGATAAATTTTATCATATGAATAGATCGTTAAAGTTTAAAAAACAAGACACTACATTTTTCTTATTAGTTGCATGACAAAAATAATGTTTTTAATTAAGTCTAAAAAACCAGCAATATTTTGCAATTTTGAAAGCCTAAAAAACCCGCAATGAAAAACACCCAAAATTTTATTTCTAATCAAGCAGATCGCTTTTTAAATGAATTAATAATCTTACTTAAAATCCCATCTGTTTCCGCTGATCCAACGTATAAATCACAGGTCAACGATTGCGCAAAGCACTTGGAAAATAGCTTTAAAGAAATTGGGCTGGATAAAATTGAAATTTGCCAAACGGCTGGTTATCCCATTGTTTATGGAGAAAAAATAATCGATCCTACATTACCTACAGTTTTGGTATATGGTCACTATGATGTACAACCTGCTGATCCAATTGATTTATGGACTTCTCCACCTTTTGAGCCAGTAATAAAAAAAACAGATATTCATCCAGCAGGAGCAATTTTCGCTCGAGGGGCCTGCGACGATAAGGGACAAATGTTCATGCATCTAAAAGCTGTCGAGGCGATGTTAAGCGCTGGTGAATTACCCTGCAATGTAAAATTTATGATAGAAGGGGAAGAGGAAGTGGGAAGTGGAAATCTTGCAATTTTTGTAAAAGAAAACAAAGAAAAACTTAAAGCAGACATTATTCTTGTATCTGATACAGGAATGCTGGCAAATGACGTTCCCTCTGTAACTACCGGACTAAGAGGATTAAGTTATGTTGAGGTGGAAGTTACCGGACCAAATCGTGATTTACATTCTGGTTTATACGGTGGCTGCGTTGCAAATCCAATTAATGTTCTTGCAGAAATGATTGCCTCGTTGCACGATGAAAATGGAAAAGTTAATATCCCTGGGTTTTATGATAAGGTTGTTGAATTAACAGATGCCGAACGTCAAGAAATGGCAAAAGCACCGTTTTCTCATGAGGCATATTGTAAAGCTTTAGACCTAAAGGAAACAATGGGTGAAGCAAATTATTCTACAATGGAGCGAGGTTCTATTCGCCCCACTTTGGATGTAAATGGTATTTGGGGTGGATACATTGGCGAAGGCGCAAAAACAGTAATCGCTTCTAAAGCATTTGCAAAGATATCAATGCGCCTTGTTCCAGACCAAAATCCCGAGGAAATCACAGCGTTATTTTCACATCATTTTAATAAAATTGCTCCCAATTCAGTACGAGTTTTGGTGAAGCCACATCACGGTGGAGAAGCGGCTGTTACACCAATTGATTCTATTGGCTACAAAGCAGCAAGTATGGCCTACGAAAAATCCTTTGGAAAGAAACCAATTCCTGTTCGCAGTGGCGGTAGTATTCCGATTGTTGCGCTTTTTGAAAGGGAACTTGGTTTAAAAACAATTTTAATGGGATTTGGCTTAGATAGCGATGCAATTCATTCGCCAAATGAGCACTTTGGACTTTTTAATTTTTACAAAGGAATTGAAACGATTCCTTACTTTTACAAGTATTTCAAAGAGTTAAATTCAAATCCATGAAAATCCTAAGCTATTTTATTATTTTCATTTTTGTAACTTCCTGCAAACCGTTTGAGCTTCCAGAATTTATTAGCTATGAAGGATTTAAAATGGGAAAAATGGACGCAAAGCAAGTTTCCTTATCCTTAAATGTAAAACTTAAAAATCCAAATTCATATGCCTTGAAAGTTAAAAAAACTTCATTAAACTTAAGTGTTGATGACGGAAAAATAGGAATACTTGCTTTAGAAAAGACAATTAAATTGCCTCGAAAAAAGGAAACAATAGTTGAAATTCCCATGAATTTATCACTTGAAAAGGGAGCTCTGATGAGAATGTTGACCTTCAGCATGCAAGATTCTATCAGGTTAAATTTAGAAGGCGATGTGCGAGGCGGCGTATTGTTTTTCACAAAAAAATTCCCGCTGTCATTTTCAAAATCAATATCCCCAAAAGTATTAAATACCTTTAACCAAAAAGATTAATGTTAAGCCCTGCCGCACCTAAAAAATTATTTCTACTTGATGCTTTTGCATTGATTTACCGTTCCTATTTTGCTTTCGCGAAGAATCCAAGGGTTAATTCCAAAGGTCAAAATACATCTGCAGCCTTTGGTTTTACAAATGTTTTAATTGACGTTATAAAAAATGAAAAACCTACGCATCTCGCTGTTGTATTTGATCCGCCAGGAGGTTCGGCACACCGCCAAGAGCAATTTGAAGCATACAAAGCACAACGCGAAGAAATGCCTGAAGATATTCGGTCAATGATTCAACCAATAAAACGCATTGTCGAAGCTTTTAATGTTCCGATTTTAGAAGTTGCTGGTTTTGAAGCAGACGATGTGGTTGGAACAATTGCTAAAATTGCCGATCAGCGTGGATTTATCACCTATATGATGACACCAGACAAAGATTATTGTCAATTAGTTACGGAAACAGCATTTATTTATAAGCCCGGACGAGGTGGAAATCCCCCAGAAATATTAGGTGTTAAAGAGGTTTGTGAAAAATTTGAAGTGCAAAATCCGAGTCAAGTAATTGACATTTTAGGTCTTTGGGGTGATGCCTCAGATAATATTCCAGGAATTCCAGGAATTGGCGAAAAAACATCAAAGCTGCTAATTGCACAATATGGCTCCATTGAAAACCTCATCGCTAATGCCCATGAATTAAAAGGAAAGCAGCAAGAGAACGTGATAAATTTTGCAGATCAAGGGCTTACATCTAAAATGCTTGCAACGATTATTACTGATGTAAAAATTGATTTTGAGGAGGAAAAACTCATCATGTGTGATGTTGACAAAGACAAAATAAGAGAGATTTTTACAGAGTTAGAATTTTTAAACCTCAGCCGTAGAATTTTAGGAGAAGAAATTACTCTGACGCAAGCGCCAAGTCCACTTGCCCCAAATAAAACACAAAGTTCCAATTCTTCTCAATTAGATTTATTTGGAACGCAAAGCATGGTTGAATCCCATGAACCAGTAATTACAGCTGCGTATAAAACAATTGTTACAGAAAGACCGAGTTATCACTTAATTAGCACAGCAGAAGAAAGAAAAGAGCTTTTAGAAATTTTACTTATCCAAAAACAAGTTTGCTTTGACACAGAGACAACAAATATAGATGCAAGGCAGGCAGATTTAGTGGGAATTTCTTTTTCTTATAAAGCCCGCGAAGCATTTTATGTTGCGATACCGCAGGAATTTGACGCCGCCAAAAGCATTATTCATGAATTTATTTCCTTCTTCCAAAATACTGGAATAGAAAAAATCGCTCACAATATTAAATACGATTTGAAGGTCTTGTCTCGCTATGGCATTTCCCTTGCAGCTCCTACTTTTGACACCATGATTGCTCACTATTTAATAAATCCTGAAGCTCGGCAAAACATGGATTTTCTAGCGCAGCACTATTTGAATTATCAGGCAATTTCAATTGAATCGCTCATCGGAAAAAAAGGAAAATCGCAGGGGAATATGCGTGATTTAGAACCTTCCGAAATTTCAGACTATGCCTGCGAAGATGCAGATATTACACTTCAGCTAAAACATATTTTTGAAAAAGAAATAAAGAAACCACATCTCAAGGATTTATTTTATGACATGGAAATGCCGCTCGTGGAAGTCTTGATGGAAATGGAAGAGGAGGGAATAGCGATTGATTCTAAAGCTTTAGCTGAATACTCAAAAGAATTAGACAGCACCTTAATTGATTTAGATTCTCAAATTAAAGAATTAGCTGGAATGGAGTTTAATACAGATTCGCCGAAACAAATGGGCGAAGTTCTTTTTGAGAAGTTAAAAATTTCAGCGAAAGCAAAAAAGACAAAGACGGGGCAATATGCAACTTCTGAAGATGTTTTAGAAAAACACAAGCACGATCACCCAATTGTTCCTTTAATTTTAGAATACCGGCAGCTACGGAAACTGAAAAGCACGTATGTAGATGCGCTACCTACTTATTGCGACCAAAATGATGGCCGTATTCATACAAATTTTATGCAAACAGTAACTGCAACTGGTCGCTTGAGCTCTAATAATCCAAACCTCCAAAATATTCCAATTCGTTCAGAAAAAGGAAGGGAAATTCGTCGCGCTTTTGTTTCGCGAGATAAGGATCATAAATTAATGGCTGTTGATTACTCGCAAATAGAATTGAGAATTATCGCCGCTTTAAGTGAGGACCCAAATATGATTCAATCATTTAGAGATGGACTTGACATTCATGCTGCAACTGCCGCAAAAGTTTACGGAGTTTCTATTGAAGAAGTAACGAGAGAACAACGGAGCGCTGCAAAAGCAGTAAATTTTGGGATAATTTATGGGCAATCAGCCTTTGGTCTTGCTCAAAATTTAAAAATTTCTAGAACTGAAGCAAAAGAAATCATAGATAGTTACTTTGAACAATATGGAACAATAAAAAACTACATGGACAAGGTAATTTCTCAGGCTCGAGAAGAGGGATATGTAGAAACAATTATGAAACGACGTCGGTATTTACCAGATATAAATTCTGGAAATGCCATCGTTCGAGGTTATGCAGAAAGAAATGCTATCAATGCCCCAATTCAAGGATCTGCTGCAGACATTATTAAAATGGCCATGATTTCGGTGCAGGCTGAAATGAAAAAAAAGCAGGTAAAGTCGAAAATGATTTTACAGGTGCACGATGAACTTGTTTTTGATGTGCACAATTCAGAGGAAGTGCTAATTCAAGATTTGGTTCGGAAAGCAATGGAAAAAGCAGTAAAACTTTCTGTTCCAATGCAAGTAGAATTAAAACTTGCATATAACTGGCTTGACGCACATTAATCATTCATTAAACGTTGGCAAACCTAAAACAAAGTATAAATCTTATATTTGCACTTTAATATTTATTTTATGGACATTTGGATTAAAGCAGCTCAGTTATTTCTTTCATTAGCAATTTTAGTAACATTACATGAATTCGGTCATTTTCTCCCAGCTCGATTATTTAAAACCCGCATAGAGAAGTTTTACCTTTTCTTTAATCCTTGGTTTTCGCTTTTTCGCTATAAGAAAGTAAATGGTGTAAAAAAAACAGCGTGGTTTACAAAAGACTCTCCAAAAGAATGGAAGGAAGATGAAAATACTACTGAATGGGGACTTGGATGGCTTCCTTTGGGGGGCTATGTAAAAATTGCAGGAATGATGGATGAATCCATGGATAAAGAGCAATTAAAACAGCCAGTTCAAGATTGGGAATTTCGCTCTAAAAGCCCTTGGAAACGTTTAATTATAATGGTTGGAGGTGTAACCGTTAATTTAATTTTAGGATTTCTAATTTATATTTGCGTTGTCTTTGTTTGGGGACAAACGCAAGCGAAACCTACAGAGTTAAAACATGGTCTGAGCGTTCACCCATATTTACAAAAATACAACTTAGTTTCAGGAGATAAAGTAGTTGAATTAGATGGAAATCCAGTTTTAAGCGTCGAAGAATTAAACAAAGAAATTTTATTGCGAGATGCTCGAAAGCTAAAAATTCTTCATGTAGATGGAAAAGTTTCAAATGTTACTCTTCCTGAGAATATTGATATGGAATTGTTTACAAACGGCGCTTTCCCAGCTTTTGGATATCGGTCAAAAACAACGAAAGTAGATGAGGTTGTCCCAAAATCTCCCGCACAAAAAGCAGGGCTCCAAAAAAATGATGTTATTCTTTCAATAAATGGAAAAGAAATCGAATTCTTTGATGAACTACAAGGTGCTTTTTATGCTGTTAAAGGAAAAACAGCAGAGCTAACCGTTTTGCGTGGAAATACACTCAGTGACACAACACGTTTAACTACAAAAGTTAATTCTGATGGAACAATTGGCTTCCAAACAAGCACAAAATTAGCGGAAGATTCAAGCGCAATTAAAACTGCCTACTACGGATTTTTTGAAAGTGTTGCAGTAGGATTCCAGTTTGGAAAAAATACACTTGGAGATTATGTATCGCAGTTCAAATTTTTATTTACTAAAAAAGGGGCCACATCTCTTGGAGGTTTTGCGGCAATTGGAAACATGTTTCCTCCTGTATGGGATTGGCAACTTTTCTGGTTAAACACCGCCTTACTCTCAATTATTTTAGCATTTATGAATATTTTACCCATACCAGCTTTGGATGGAGGGCACGTTGTGTTTTTAATTTATGAGATAATTACAGGGAAAGAGGCGCCAGCAAAAGTATTGGAAGTTGCTCAATATATCGGCATCATTCTTCTTTTAGGATTAATGGTGTATGCGAATGGCAATGATCTTATACGTTGGTTATTTTAGGTACGGCTAAACCTACTTTATCGGGCAAACAATTTTTCTAATTATATTTACAAGTACTAATTCGTGTAAATAATATGCAAGTTTATCAAAATTACGTTCTTGGAAAGTGGCAAAATGGAGAAGGAATTGAAACCCACTTATTCCATGCAATAACAGGAAAGGAAATTGGAAGCGTGTCGAGCGCGGGAATTGATTTCTCAGCAGTATTAGACTACGGACGAATTCATGGAGGCCGAGCGCTTCGTAAAATGACTTTCCAAGAAAGAGGGAGAATGCTGAAAGCTTTAGCGCTTTATCTTTTGGAAAAGAAAGAACAGTATTATGCCCTTAGTGCATATACAGGCGCTACAAAAATAGATTCTTGGATTGATATTGAAGGAGGAATCGGCAATTTATTTGCCAATGCATCTTTGAGAAAACAATTTCCTGATTTACCTTACTATGTTGACGGATCTGCCGTTCCCTTATCAAAAAACGGAACATTTATTGGACATCATATCATGGTTCCAAAGGAAGGCGTTGCTGTACATATCAATGCTTTTAATTTCCCTATTTGGGGAATGCTTGAAAAGATCGCTGTAAATCTGATGGCGGGTGTTCCAGCGGTAGTTAAACCTTCTGAATACACAAGCTTTCTTACAGAAGTTGTTGTCCGAGATATTATTGCTTCCAAAATTCTCCCGGAAGGAGCGCTGCAATTATTAGTAGGCTTAGGAAGAGGAATTATCGACCATGTTGATAGCAGAGACACTGTTACATTTACAGGAAGTGCTGCAACGGGAATTTTACTCAAAGCTCATCCTCAGATTATTTCCCAAAGCGTTTCATTTAATTTAGAGGCAGATTCTTTGAATGCAACAGTTTTAGGCTTACACGCAAAACCAGGAACAGCTGAATTTGATTTATTTATCAAAGAAACCGTTAAGGAAATTACAGTAAAGGCAGGCCAAAAATGTACTGCAATAAGACGAATTATTGTTCCTGAAGATTTTATTGATGAGGTACAAAAAGGAATTTCTTCGCGTCTTGAAAGCACAAAGATTGGCGACCCAAGTATTGAAGGCGTTCGTATGGGAGCGCTTGCAACTCGCTTGCAAGTTGAAAGAGTTCGTGCGAGTGTTGAAACACTAGCTAAGTCACAGGAGATAGTTTTCGGTGATCTAGACAATTTTGAGGTTCATGGTGCAGACAAAAAAAATGGTGCGTTCTTTTCTCCTATTTTATTCTTGAACAAAGATCCTTTTAATAATAAAGATTGCCACGAAATAGAAGCATTTGGTCCAGTTTCCACAATTATGCCCTACAAAACGCTTGATGATGCAATTTCTCTTGCAAAAATGGGTAAAGGTTCTTTGGTTTCTTCGATTGTTACACCAAACGATAAGGAAGCTAGGGATTATGTTATTGGTGCAGCAAATATGCATGGACGGATATTAATTGTAAATGAAGCCTGTGCGAAAGAAAGTACAGGTCATGGCTCACCAATGCCGCTTTTGACACATGGTGGACCAGGTCGCGCTGGAGGTGGTGAAGAAATGGGTGGAAAGCGCGGGGTTTTACATTATCTACAACGAACCGCTATTCAGGGTCATCCAACAACAATTAGCGCTATAACAGAGCAATTTCAAGTTGGAGCTGCGATGCCTGAGGCAAATCCACATGTTTTCCGAAAGCATTTTGAAGAATTAATAGTTGGAGAAACGGTATACACGCAAAAACACACTGTTACGGAAGCAGATATCGTAAATTTTGCAAATGTATCTGGAGATAATTTTTATGCTCACATGGACGCCACTTCATTAGAAGGAACAATTTTTGAGCAGCGCGTTGCCCATGGCTATTTTATTTTATCTAAAGCTGCGGGTTTATTTGTCGATCCTAAAAAAGGCCCGGTACTTTTAAATTACGGCATTGAAGAAGCACGTTTTACAAAGCCTGTGTATCCCGGAGCAACTATTGGCGTGCGTTTTACCGTAAAAGAAAAAATAGATCAGGAGAAGCGCTCGGAAGACGACATTCCAAAGGGGATTGTTAAATTTCTCGTAGATGTTTTTGATGAAACAGGAGATACAGTGGCTTTGGCTACTATTTTAACAATGGTTAAGAAATTATAAACACTTTCTTATTGCATAAAAAAAAGGGGCTTTAAAGCCCCCTTTTAATTTATAAAAACCAAAAGATTTTTTATTTAATTACAACGTTTTTAGTTGTTTTTTCTCCATTTGAGGTAACCGTTACAATGTAACTTCCTTTTGCTACATTCTCTGTAGAAAAAGAAACCACTTGCTCGCCACTTGCATTTGCAATTTCTCTTGAAGAAATAACACGCCCTTGAATATCCATAAGTGAAATACTGTAATCTGTATTTTCTCCTTCAAAAGAAATATTTACTAAATCAGATGCAGGATTTGGATATACGTTAAATGAAGTTTGAGTTAATGCTTCAAGTGAAGCTGTACCAATGATGTTTATGTTATCAACATAAATATTATTTCCGTAGTTAGAAGTAGCTTTAAATTTAAATAGCGCACTACTTGCTGAACTAACAGAAGAAATATTAACAGTTTCAACTCTCCAATTCGCAGCAACGGGTGTAAACGCGGTAGTAACATATGTTCCTCCAGCATTAGATAATTGAGCTCCAGCTTTTGAATAGATATTCGTCCAAGTTGCACCACAGTTTGTTGAAACTTCCACCTCTAAGACGTCACTATATGCTGTCGAGTATTCTCTGTGCGCTACAGAAAAAGTAAGAGAAGGATTTGTTATGGAAGATAAATTTATAGGAGCAAGGTAAACTTCTCCAATTGATCCATTAGCAAACATATAGCAGTCATATTTTATCGACCCAGTATTTGCAGTTGATCTCACCCAATTTTTATCTTGTGGAGATGTAACATAATAATTCGCATATGGAAATGCAGTACTTGTAAAGTTTTGCGAAAAATCCCCAGTTAACCCTGCAGCAGATATTGTAGCAAAGGATTTTGAAAAACTTCCTTGCGGTGTTGTATTCCCATTCCCATTAATATTTGTTAAATATACAGTTAAAGTATGTCCACCAGAAGAACAAGTAGTGGCAGGAATTGAAAAATTAGCTGTGCTACCAACAGTAAGGCTCCCACTATATGGTGCAGTTAGTACCGTGCCATTATCAATTTTATAATTTACTGTAGCAGAAGTTATTGTATTAGCTCCAATATTTTTTAATACTGCCACAGCACCAGTTAATGCTGTTCCGCATGAATAAGCTGTTGCGGTGATAGATTGTATACTACCTGAATTTGGAAGTGGAATAGGAGCAGAATAACCAGCTTGGTAAACTTCTTTTGTAGTATTGTTTTGAACCCATGCAACAAATCCTATTTCATTGGGATTGTAAATATATGTTGGTATTGCAACCCCTGTAAATGTAAATGTTTGAGTGCCATTTGCAGATGCAAAATTTGATGCTGTAACAGCAGTTCCAGTTGGGCTAGGAAGCATTTTCCTCATAACATTATGGAACTCAGTTTCACCATTAGATCCTGGCGCGCTGGTAAAAGTAATGTTTCTTTCTATCATTGCTAGTTGCATTACTGTGTTGCTAGGATTCCATACAGCAGGTGCAGTTACGGATACTATTACGTTTACTGTATTACTTGCAGAGTTCATTACATGACTTACCGTCATATTAACAGGTGAAGGGACAGCATATCTTGTATCTATTGCCGCTTGATCTACATTCATATTTGTTCCATCTAAAACTCTATCTGGAACACCAGTAATACCGTAGTAATCGTCTCGAGCAGCTATTTCAGTTGGATTCTGTGCATTCATTGGATCAGCTCCAGGCCAACTAACTTGATATTTAACAGCTACAACTTTCGTTGGGTTTGCAGCCATTAGCGCTTCTAAAGCAGGGTTTTGAGATGCACAAGGACCACAAGAAGCTTGAGAGAAACTCTCAGTAAGAACCATTCTTTGTTGAGAGAATGCTGTTCCAACTAATAATGATACAGACAGGGATAGTAAAATTTTCTTCATGTTTAAAATAGATTTAAGTTTTTGTTAAAATTATGTATAATTTAAAAAATAGACAAACAATGAAGTAGTTATTTTTAAAAGCGCTTTAGCTTACTTAAGAATTTTTGTTTCGGAATTTTCTTTATACCAACCTACGATGTCTTTTGCTTCAGTAGGCACAGTAGCTTTAGCGCTTACTTTTCGCTGAAAATTCATCCAATAAGCAAAACCTGCAAAACCAAGAAGTACAAGTAAAGTATTAAAGCTATTGCCAATAATTTCAAAAACAACAAATATAGCTTGAGAGAAATCACCGATAGCGTAAACAATGTCTGAAAGTGTCATAAAGAACTTGTTTTAAGTTTGCAAAATAACTAATAATCTTTATCAAAAACAAATTTTATATTTCCCCAAGTTCTTCTAATGTTTTTTTAGCTGCTTCTTGTTCCGCTGTTTTTTTGTTTAGCCCTTTTCCAACACCATATTTTTTAGTACTAATTAAAGCATTCACCGTGTAAAGAGATTCTCCGGCTTCTTTCTTTTCGGAAACGACGGTAAATTCAAGCCGTAATTTTTTCTTTTGGCACCAAATAAATAACAGCGATTTAAAGTCGAGCTCTTCCTCTAATAAACGTTGAACATCTATATATTTTGGAAAAACATGCGTGTTAAGTGTTTTTTTTGTCCTTTCAAAACCAGCATCTAAATAAATTGCTCCCACAAGCGCTTCAAAGGCATTACCCTCTATGCTTTTTAGATTAATTGAGCGTTCGTCGTTGTATTTTAAAACCTCTCTAATGCCCATCTTTTCTCCGATAGTACTTAGAGTTTGGCGATTTACGATTTTTGATTTTAGCTTTGTAAGGTAACCCTCATCATCTTTTGGAAATTTGTGGTACAAGAATTCTGCGATTACCGCATCTAAAACAGTATCACCTAAAAACTCTAAGCGTTCGTTTGAAAATTCAGAATTAGGATCACTAAGAAATGATTTGTGTGTAAGTGCAGTATTAAAAAAAGAGATGTTGTTTGCTTTGTAGCCAAAACGTTGTAAGATAAAACGGATTATTATCAATTCATTTTCCGATCTTTTCGGAGAAAATAGTTGCATTTTCAGAATGCCTTATCCGTTAAATTTTTTAACAATTACACTTGTATTGTGTCCGCCAAATCCAAAGGTGTTTGAAAGGGCAACATTAACAACACGTTTTTGCGCTTTGTTAAATGTAAAATTCAATTTTGGATCTAATTCAGGATCCGCAGTAAAATGGTTAATAGTTGGAGGAACTATATCGTTTTTTACAGCTAAAATACAAGCAATTGCTTCAATAGCTCCGGCAGCACCTAGGAGGTGTCCTGTCATAGATTTTGTAGAACTAATATTCATAGTATATGCATGTTCTCCAAAAACGGCTTCAATCGCTTTTATTTCTGCAACATCACCAAGCGGCGTTGATGTTCCATGAACATTTACATAATCAATTTCAGAAGGATTCATTTCGGCATCTTCTAAAGCTGCAAGCATTGTATTTTTCGCACCAAGACCTTCAGGATGCGGAGCAGTCATGTGATAGGCATCACCAGACATTCCACCACCGACAACTTCGGCATATATTTTTGCTCCCCGTTTCATCGCGTGGTCGTAATCTTCAAGAATTAAAGCCCCAGCACCTTCTCCAAGGATAAATCCGTCTCTATCCACATCAAAGGGGCGCGAAGCAGTTTCTGGAGAGTCATTTCTTGTTGATAAAGCTTTTAGTGCATTGAATCCACCCATTCCCATTTCATTTACTGCAGCTTCAGAACCACCACAAACGATTGCGTCAGCTTTTCTTAAGCGAATTAAGTTGAAGGCGTCAATAATCGCATTTGTAGAAGAAGCGCAAGCCGAAACTGTTGCATAGTTTGGTCCACGAAGTCCAAATTTTATGGAAATGTGTCCTGCCGCAATATCAACAATCATCTTAGGAATAAAAAAAGGATTGAATCTCGGAACGCCGTCTCCAGCAAAATACTCTCTTGATTCTTCTTGAAAAGTTGTTAAGCCGCCAACTCCAGAACCCCAAATAACTCCAATGCGGTCAAGATTTGGTTCAGAGGATAATAATCCTGAATCTTCTATTGCTTCTGTACTAGCTACAATCGCATAATGACAAAAAGCATCTAGTTTTCGCGCTTCTTTTCGATCCATGTGCTCTTCAACATTGAATCCTTTGAGTTCGCAAGCAAATTGAGTTTTAAATAAGCTAGCATCAAAATGCGTAATTTTTGCAGCACCACTTTTACCCTCAACAAGACCTTTCCAATAAGACTCTAAATTATTTCCTATTGGCGTCAGTGCGCCCATTCCTGTAACAACAACTCGTTTTAACTGCATCGTTTTGGAATATGAATCCAAGATTTATTTTGCGTTGTTCTCAATATATGCGATGGCGTCTCCAACAGTTTGGATACCTTCCGCTTTGTCATCTGGAATGGAAATATTGAATTGCTTTTCAAATTCCATTATCAATTCTACTGTGTCCAATGAATCGGCACCTAAATCATTTGTGAAGCTTGCTTCGTTTGACACTGCACTTTCTTCTACATTTAATTTATCTACGATTATAGCGATAACTTGAGCTTTGATTTCAGACATGTTTTATTTATTTTAGGTTTTTAATGTGCAAAGAAAAAAACAATCATCCAATTATCAAAATAAATACCCAATTTTTATTAACTATTTATGCCTTATTACTTTTTAATATTGGTCTTATTCCTACTTTTGTAAGCACATGAACACTACAAATATTGCTATATTTATTTCCGGAAAAGGCAGCAACGCACTTAATTTAATTACCTATTTTAAAAATTCCGAACAGTTTAAAATCTGTTTGATTTTTGCCACAAAAGAAAATCCTGAGCTTGAAAGAAGTTGCGCATTTAATAATATTGACTTTCATTTTTCTGTAAAAAATGGCATTGAGTTAGAAAAAGACCAAGTTCAGCTTTGCACTTCAAAATCAATCTCTTGGGTTGTTTTAGCAGGGTATTTAAAGCAAATTCCCCCCTCATTTATTTCTTTATTTCCAAATAGAATTATAAATATTCACCCTTCTTTATTACCAAAATTTGGTGGGAAAGGGATGTATGGAATAAATGTTCACCGAGCTGTACTAGCAGCAAAAGAAAGTAAATCTGGAATTACCATTCATTATGTCAATGAAGAATTTGACAAAGGCGAGATAATAGCACAATATAATTTAGATTTAGAGGAAGATGAGACTCTAGAAACTTTAGAAACAAAGATTCATAAGTTAGAACTTCACTGTTTTCCTATGGTTTTGGAAGAAGTTTTTAAAAAAAGCGCAAAGTAAAACGAAAAATTAATTACCTATTACCTCTCTTAAATATAGATTTTTTTGAAAAAAGGTAGCTTAGTGAAACTTCTGCAGACTGTTTAAATGCTCGAGATATTTTCCCAACTTCTATATCATAAGAAACACCTATTTTAAAAGAAGCAATGTCTATCGCGCAGTAAGGCGTTAAAACGCCTGTAAATCTAGCATATGAACCTATGGTAAAATATTTTACATTTTTTAAGTTCGTATAACGGGATGCTTCTCTCAAGACAGTTTTGTAAAAGAGCCCAACATTTGTTTCACGGTGCGGCCCTTGAAAAAATTGTGCAGCACTAAATTCAAGTAATGACCGATCGGTTAGAGCATATTTAAAATTACTATGAAAGCAAGATTTAATATAAAGATTATCATCGGTAAAAGAAGTAAAGCGAATATTTGGCCGATTCAAATGCATGAAAGAAACGCCTATTTGAAAATCTAATATTTCACCAGCAACTGGAATATTTGGTAGACTTTTATAATTATAAGAAAACCCAGCACCAGCATCTAGATAAGAGTAGGCTGCATAAGTATTTAGCTCTCCAGAATTAACAGAAGGATCTAATTGTGTACCATTCCATTGAGAATAAAAAAGTAAGTTTGAGAAATCTGCGGAGCGATTAGTATAACTTGCTTGAATCCCCGCAGAAAACCAATTGTTTTTTGTTAAAGGTAAATTACCACTTAGCGTTAAACCGCTGGACTTTAAACTCATTTTAGAATCACCTCCTACATCATCAGTAAAATAGATGCCCAAACCTACAAATGGTTTTGTCATAAGCTTGTTTCTTCCAATTGAAAATTCTGCCATTCCGTATGAAGTAGAAAATTGTGTTCCCGAACCAAGCCATTGACTTCGATGTTGGAAGCTAAGCTTTTCCCATCCGTCATAATTTGCAGTTAATGCAGGATTTATCATGGCAATTGTTTTATCTATTTGAGATAAATGAAAATCTTGGGCAACTATAAATTGCACAGAAATAAAGAAATAAAGAATTAAAAAATAGGACTTCACCATTGTTAACGAATTAAGGTAATATTACCACTTAAGGTTTTTTTCGTGCCATCTACATAAATCACAGCAACAAAATAAGGGTAAACCCCCATATTACAATCAAGACCCTTATACTTTCCGTTCCACTGAAACTTTTTGTCATCTGACTCAAAGATTGTTGCTCCCCAACGATCCGAAATCTTAAAGTCAATAGAAAGGATGTCTTTTCCAACAATTATTTGATACACATTATTTAGATTGTTTCCAATTCCATTTGGAGAAAAAGCAGTTGGGATATGAATACCTAAGGAGCAATCTGGCGAACTATCGTCAGGATTACAAGCATCACATGGATCTGAGCCCTGAGAAATCTCAACACCATCTGATAGACCATCACCATCTGTATCAAAAACCTGGTAATCTGAACACAAAATAGCTTCTTGAGAATCTGTCAAACCATCTCCATCCGTATCGATTTGGCAATCAATACTCGAATCATCTGGATCACATGGATCCAGAGGGTCAGTGTTATTAGCTACCTCATTTCCATCACTAAATCCGTCACCATCAGTATCAGGATTTGTAGGGCTTGTGCCATTTGCAGTCTCTTGACTATACGTTAAACCATCTCCATCTGAGTCGCAATTTGGCGCTGTAATATTTGGGATACATGGATCTGTATTTGCAGGATCAGCCTCATTGTTTACACCATCACCATCCGAATCAGTAGTTGAAGATTCCAGAGCATCAATTATCCCATCACCGTCAGTATCTAATGGGTTGGTAGGATCCGGCCCAATTTCAGCGCAATCGTTTTCTCCATCTGAATCTGAATCAGGATTGTTTGGATTTGTTCCGGCAGTTATTTCATCGGCATTTGTGCAACCATCTGCGTCTAAATCAGGATTATCCACAATAAAAAATGCAGTAATATTTTCAATTCCATTTATATTTAAGCTATTTGTATCAGATGTTATGGGCAAGCTCATTGGACCAGTAGTATATTCCCAATGATCAAAGAGGAAACCCGGATTGGCTTTTGCAATAACATTGGTGCTAATGCCACCATAGTACTCAGTGGACCACGGATAAGTTGGAGCCCATAAAGAGTTTACTTTAATTTCTCCAGCTAAAGGAGGAGAAACATTAAATGTAACAGCAAATGGCCCTGATAAACTGTAACAATCTATCAAGCCCTGTTCGAGAGCTGTACATCTTAAATTGATAAAATCTCTTAAATCTTGCACATTGGCATTCCAGCCTGCAAATGAACCTCCCCATCTCGTGCAATGTGCCGTCATTTCTGGAGAAATTTCATTTACCATACTATCTAATAAATTTATCATGTAAGCACAAGAAAAATGTGTGTTCACAAGATCTACATAGCGTGTAATGTAGTATTGCTCAACTATAGGATTTTCTAAAATAAGTTTTTCCAAAATATCAGTGTGGCCTTGACCTCCGGGATTTGGTAAGTTTTCGGCATTACATGGGTCTGCATTTGCACTTGGGTCTGGAATTCCTGTAAAATTAACATAATGTCCAAAACAAGCGTCCATATCCCAAAGTGTATAACGCCATTTCTTTTTATCTCCAAGCGGGTCCATTCCTCTCCACCAGGAAGTATTCCAATTTAACCAATCTTGGTTTACAACATAGGAATTAAGAACGAAATAATCTACCAATGATTCCCAATTTAATTGACTATCTACATAGGTGAAATTGGCTGCATTTCCCATGTTATTGTTTGCAATATAAGTGCGTAATGCATTCCAGTCTGGAGCAGCATTTGGCGCTCCATATTCTGTCCAAGTGCCACCCCATGTTTTTAAATATTGTACGTTATATTCGTCCTGATTAGCATAGTGCTTCGTAAAATCAGAGTCATCTACTTTTTCGCGAATTTCATATACTCCCCAGTATTGTCCATTAAGATATAAAACGCATGGTCTCCAAGTTCTTTCATCTAATTTTAAATCTGCTTGTTGAGATAAGGTATGCACAAAAGCATCACGAATATGCGCTCCACCATTTTCAAAAGGATAATTGTCGCTTGCTCCAGGCTTCAATATTATTCTTTGAAATTCATCTCTTGAAGTCATAGGGAAAATTTCATGATCGATATCTCCATTGTACCCAAACTGATCTTTCATTATAAAATCAAGCCCTCTTTGAGGGTAAGCCCAAGAATCATTTCCGTGTTCATTAAATTCACCCTCGCCTTTATCAATGAAAGTTCCATTTTCCTCAAAAATCTCGAAAAATCCTTGAGGCGTTATCTGCGGTCCGCCCAACAAAGTCGCTACTTCAGCTCCCGCAATTGATATAACAGGGACAGTATGCGTTACATTTATAAAATAGGTTGAGGAAGCTGTAAAGCTAGTTTGTTCACCTGTGATATATGCTCTAGCTCGAAGGACTGTTGTTGCATTAATTAATATTGATCCAGGAAATACTGTAGAAGTTGCTGTTGGTACAGAACCATCTGTTGTATATCTTATTGTTGCGGCGGCATTAGGACATGTTATTGTAACAGTTTGTGCTGAGGGGTAAAATCCTGAAGACAAACTCATAACAGGAGTTGAAACATAAAAATTAAGTGCCCCAGTATTATTTGCATTGGGCGTCGGAGTAGTAAAAAGTTTCCAATCCGTCGCTCCATTTGTCGATCTACCAACAGAATGGTTGCTTTTAGTCATGTGGATTATCTTAAGAGAATCTACTACAATCCCCGCAGGATTAGTCAAAATTATCCATTCTCCATCTGTTTGAGTCAATTTAAAATTTGGGTGGTACTCCGTTCCATTAACGGTGTTCCTACCTGAGCAATAAACCATTTTAAAACCGCTTGCGGCAATAGTTCCGCTGGGAATTAACCATTTTGTAAGATTAGTAGCTTTATCTGAAAGATACCAGCCGCTTAAATCAACAACTGCAGCGCTTGGATTATATAACTCAAACCAATCTTCATTTTCACCATAAGCATCCGTTGGACCTGCAATATTTGAACAAGAATATTCATTTATTTTAAGCTGAGCACTTAGATTAAAAAGACAACTAAAAAGAGCAAAAAATAGAAAGTATTTCATTTAATTAAATTAAATTTAGATTAGCAATATTATGAAATTATTATCACAATTATAGTACAAGACACTTAAAAGGAGGTAAAAGTTGTATGTTTGTGATAAAAAAAATGAAAAAATGAAAAATATATTTTTACTTGTACTTATTGGATTAATAATAACTTCTTGCACAAAAGAAGAAGGCGAAGGCGGTTCCGGTTCAATAAAAGGGTTTGTTTATGAATATAAACTCAACATATTAGGAGACACTATTTCTCGTTATGCAGCAGCAGATCAAGATGTATTTATTATCTACGGAGACGACCACACATTTTACGATGATAATATTAAAACAAGCTATGATGGCTCTTTTGTCTTTCCATATCTTCAAAAAGGGAAATACACTGTTTTTGTTTATGAGGATTGCCCAACAAGTGATTGCCCAAGTGGGAAAAAAGAAATATTGCGTACAATTGAAATAACTAAAAAAAAGCAGACTGTTGATCTAGACACAATTGATATTAGAAAAATATAATGCATAAATCTTGGTTTTTCTTATTTTTTATAGTCTTTATAAGCCATGCTATTAGTTCTCAAAGAAGATTATCTCTAGCTTGGATAGATTTGAGTATTAGCAAGAAATTTTCTAATAAACTTGATGTTTCTTTGGGAATGACGAATAGAATTGACGATTTGGGCATTCAAACAAATTTCTCGCAGTTTTCAGTAAAATATAAATTATCAGATTGGATTAAACCATCTATTGATTATCGTTTGGTTAGTAATCGCCAAGAAAATGGTGCTTATCAATTTAGCAACCGATTAAATTCAAATATTCATTTTTCTAAGGAGCTAAAACGTTTTGATTTTGGCTTGCGTTTACGCTATCAATATTCTTTTTCTAAATTAGTATCGCAGCAAAACGATCCAGAATTTGATTTAGCATACCGATTTCGACCAAGTATATCATATGATATCAATAACAGTATAATTAGTCCAACTATGAGTGTCGAATATTTCTATAACCCAGAAAATTCTGCATTGGGAAATCGATTTACAAAAGCACGTTACATTTTAGGATTTGATTTAGAGCTCAAAGGGTCCCATGAGTTAACATTTGCTTATATTTTAGATCAACAGATTAATCTACCTGATCCTCTTCAAAAACATATTTTATCGATTTCTTACAATTACAAGCTAAAATCTAAGAAAAAAGCGCTTTAGTAAATAAGTCTTGGTTTAATCTTAAGCAGTTTTATTAGGATCAGGATTTACAGCATTTTCAAGGTCACGATCAAACATATACATTCCACCGCTGTCAGCTCCAATTAATTTTAACTTATCCAACATGGATCTTGCCAAGGCCTCTTCTTCTAATTGTTCTGCAACATACCATTGCACAAAATTATGAGTTGTATAGTCTTTCTCTTGCAAGCAAACATCCACAAGATTATTGATGCTTTCCGTTACACCAATCTCATGTTTAAGAAGAGATTCAAATACATTTTTTAAAGTAGAAAATTCCAATGGTGGTTTTTCAACGGAGGGAATAACTGCTTTTCCTCCTCGCTCGTTTACGAATTTCACCAATT
>JBIKOE010000010.1:0-50548 GCA_044358215.1 Crocinitomicaceae bacterium | reverse complement strand
ATTTATAGAACTTGGAGTTATTGTTAAGCTCAAAGATTCTGTAATACAATTGACTGTTGTTCCTGTATAAATTCCAGATGATGAATACGTTGTTCCGTTCCATTCATAAGAATCACAAGCTGATACTGCAGTTGTGTTTATGGAATTAGCCGTAACATTAATATAATTTAAGAATTCTATTGTATCACTTCCAGAGCTATTTGTAGCTATTAAACTTGCAGCATAAGTTCCCGCAGAAGTATAACTAACAATTGGATTTGCTATAGAGCTTGTAGAGGGTACTCCACCGGGAAAAGACCAAGAATAAGATGTGGGTGAACCTAATGTAGTGCTTGTATATTGAACTGTGTTACCCTGACAAATTAACGGTGTTGATGAAGAAAAATTAGCAACAGGAGGCGGTACAAAAACTCCTGAAATATTTATGTTATCAATGTATAAGTTATTTCCATAAGCAGGAAGATTTCTAAAAGCAATTCTTACACTTGGTTCCCCAATATATTGGTCTAAATTGATCGTTTCGTTTCTCCATTGAGCTGAAGTAGGTGTAAAGTTCGATGTAGTTGGCGGCGCTGTAGGAAGATTTCCAGGACCTACTGTTAGTCCTGTTTTTAGATAAAGTGAATTCCAAGTAATTCCACAGTCTGAGGATATTAGAACTTCTAATCCGTCAATATAACTGGCATTGTATGCTGCATAAGCAACATCAAAAGAAATTTGAGCAGACAATAAATTTGTAAAACTTAAAATTGGCGATCGGAATTCATCTTGATTACCTATGTCATTTTCTGAATAATTTAAAAAAATCATTGAATTACCAGAACTTGGTGCTAAACCAACTGTTGAATTTCTTGTCCAAGTTGATTCTTGATCAGTATTCAAAATCGACCAACCAAGAGGAGGAAAAGCAATGCCAGTAAAACCTTCAATTAGTGGGGGATTTTGAGGAGAGAGAACAGTTATAAACGTCGTTTGTATTTCTGAATCATCTCCATTTAAATTTGCGACATTTAGCGTTACAGTGTATGTTCCAGCAGAATTATAGCTTATAATTGGATTTTGTTCGGAGCTTGTTGCAGGCGTGCCTCCAGGAAATGTCCAAGAATAAGTTGATGGTGTTCCAGTTGAAGTACTTGTAAATTGAACAGACTGACCTTGACAAATTGATGTTTTATCACTTATAAAACTTGCTACAGGAGCAACTGGGACACTTATGTACAAATCAGATTCCCATGTACCTCTGCCATAAGTTGCACAGCGTAATTTATTGTTAGGATAAAAAATTTCTAAGTCTCTCACTGCACAATTTGGAAGACCAGAGGTAAAATCTACCCAAGATGACAAAGAATTATCTCTGTAGTATACGCCAACATCGGTTCCGATATATATAGCATCTCCATTTAATGTTCCATTATGATACACAATACAATTAACAGGTATATTTGGTAAGCCTGAAGACAAATTAATCCACGATGATCCACCGTCATTGGTTTTAAATACTTTATCACCTGCAGTATATCCTGAATAAACAACAAATGCTACATCTGGATTTGTATTTGAAACTGCAACCCAAGTTGGCGAAACATCCGTGGTAGGATTTGTACAAGAGGTAAAAGTGACACCTCCATCTACAGATCTTGAAATCCCTCCACTACCCGATTTCACAACATAAATTACTTGATTATTGCTAGGAGCAATAGCAAATTCAATAATTGTATTTGCTGCAGGATTTGAAGTTGCTAATTCGGTCCATGTTACTGTAGAAGCAGCAATATTACTCGTTTTATACAAAGCTGGTCTACCTCCTGCATAAACTACAGCCTGAGCAACAGGATCTTGATGTATAGGACTTACCCAATCACCTTCAACCGCAGGGTCATCTATATTTGAAAAATTTGATGAACCTGATGTTGTTCGAAAATAATTACCATAGTAAATAGAAGCTATTTGGAAATTATTGTTTGTTCGATCTATAAAACAATCCATTCCGTCACCGCCATTTACTTGAGTCCATGAAGTCCCATTTACAGTCCTATTTGTTCCGTTATCTTGATGACCGGCTAATACCATTGTGGAGTTTGTACTTGATAAACTAAATCTATATTGTTGTGCTATTGATAAATTTGAACTAATATCCGTCCAAGAAACGCCGTTGTCAATTGATTTAAAAATACCACCATCATTAGCTGAAAAGCAAGTAGTTCCTGAACCAGGAAAATAAATAATATCATGAACATCAGCGTGAACATAAGGCTTGTCATATCCACCAGACCAATGAGAGATTAAAGAAAATGTAGTTCCGCCATTTATTGATTTCCATTGATTGACACCGCCAGTTATAATTTCCTCTTCATTTGTTGGTGAGGCAGCAAGTGCTAAATCGTACCAACCTTGTCCTCCCTCATCTGTACCATCATCCCATCCCAATATATTGTTCGTTAAAGTTGATGACATTCTTGTTGTAAATGATGTTGCGCTATTTGTAGATCTTAATAAACCCAAAAATCCGCTATCACTTGATTTTGCTGCTAATACATAAACATATTCTGGATTGGCTGGTGTCACAGCAATTGCTAATCTCCTAACACCTGTCAAACCAGTACTTATAGTGACCCAATTAAGTCCACCATCTGTTGATTTTTTAAAAACAGTGCTTGCGGCATAAATAACTGATGGATCTCCTGGTTTAAATTCTGCATCCTTTATGCTATTGAATGTTCCCGTTGGCTGCGTCCAATTTACACCTCCATCAGTTGTTCTCCAAATTCCATTGCTTGCAAAGGCCATTATTATTTGTGTATTGTTGGGATTTATCAATATTTTGCTAATTCTCCTTGCACTTTCCACAGTGAAAACTAAACCGCTCGGGTTCCAAGTAGTTCCTCCATCAATAGATTTTAAAACTCCTATACTGTAAGTGTCGGCAGCATCGCTATCACCAGTTGCTAAGTACATGATTTGTGAATTTGAAGGGTCAATTGCAAGATCTGAAACTCCAATTACAGCTAAATCATCTGTATTAGTAGACCAACTTACTCCGCCGTTAGTAGATTTCCATAAACCTCCATCAGGAGCACCAACATACATTATACTGCTATCGTTAGGGTCAAAGCGAATAAAATTTAATCTACCTGCTCCACCGCCAGATGGTTTTCCTACTGGCCCAATAATTGTCCAAGAACCATTAATAGTATTTGGAATAACTGAATTTAAATTCTGAGATTTCCAATCATTATAATTACCATACGTTTGAGATGGTAGGGTTATGTCTCCGCTAGGATAAACTCTAGGCTCCATATAATATTCCCAGCGTTTAAATGCTTTAAATCCTTTCCCCTTCTCCACTACTCTATTTTTCCAATACTCCTCGAATGATTCTTGAATTTTGTAGAGACTTAAATTAGAGTTATTCATATCATCTACCCATACTTGAGCTCTTAAAATTGAACTAAAAAAAAAGACCGCAAGAAACAATTGTAATTTAAATTTTTTCATAAGTCATCAAAAATAATCCTATTTAATTTAGTAAACAAAGAAAAAATCAATAGATTTGTTGAACAAAATAAACACTTTATCAAATGAAGAAATCAATCAGTAAGAAATATCTTTTTTTCATTCTCCTTTTTTCGTTATTAGCAAGCGATTTTTTTTCGCAAATATCTGCAAATGCTGGTCTTGGAACACTAAACGGCTTTGGAGTTGAAAAAACATTTTACGGCATAAATTTAGGTCTTGAGTATCCAAGAAGTGATAAAAATACGCTTTTCGGAAGACTTACTTATTATATACCAAGAAGAAATAAAGATTCAATGCAGGAATATTTAAATCCTATTCAACCATCAACATTACCACTAATTCTTCGTGATTACACTATTTCTACTGGCTATCTTACTATTGAGGGCGGGACACGATTTTATCTGATTAATGGTTATGACAACGGATTTTCTGTTTACGGTGGGAGTACCGTTTTATTATGTGTAAACAATATAAAGAAAAAATTTGGTGATTGGAATTATACTTCTGATGAGTCTGACTATGAAAAAGTTGATGATAGTAAGGGGACTATTTTAAATTTAGGTGTTGGCCTGCAAGGTGGATTAAAATATACTATTCCAAGTATTGGTAGTATTTTTTGTGATTTAGGCGGAAGTTATTTGATTATTCGTCAAGCAAGCAACAACACAGTTAATTTATCTACAAACTACCCTTTTAATAGCGCCTTACTTTTTACGTTCAACCTTGGTTTCCGTAAAGACTTCTATTAATTATACTAGATTGCGAAGTAAGTTTAATACAAAATCTAATTGTTCTTTTCTTGTCAATTTAGAATTATCCATAACAATTGCGTCCGCAACTTGAATTAAAGGACTTTCTTTTCTACTCGAATCCATTAAATCTCGTTCGGCTAAATTTAAAGAAATTTCATTTATTTTAGCTTCAATTCCTTTTGATTTTAGCTCCAAATATCTACGCTGAGCCCGTATTTCTTGAGAAGCTGTAATAAATAGTTTTAATTCAGCCTTCGGAAAAACCACAGATCCGATATCACGGCCTTCCATTACAATTCCTCCATTTGCGCCCATTTTTTGCTGCTCCATCACTAATTTTACTCTTACTTCTTTAATTGTTGCAACTTTAGAAACAACTGCAGCAACCTCAGTACCTCGAATTAGTTCTTCAACATTTTTACCATTTAAAAGCAAGCAATTGTTATCATTTATCAGCTGAAAAGATAAAGTAATATTTTTAAGGGCTTGAATAATCTCCACTTGCTTTGGAGTACCATCAGCATTAAACAAATTATTTTGAAGACAATAAAGCGCAACACCACGATACATTGCTCCGGAATCAATAAAAATAAATGAAAGTTTCTTCGCTAAATCTTTTGCTAGCGTACTTTTTCCGCAAGCTGAATAACCATCAATTGCTATGGTGATTTGTTTTTTAATCATTTTTCAAAATTACAATTTAATGATTAAAAATAAGTAGTTTAAAAAAGGTTTGATTAAGCAGACTTCTTAATAATAAATTGCTCTTCTAACTTTTGTGATATACTTTGCCAAGCGAATTACTTGTTTTGTATATCCAAATTCGTTGTCGTACCATGCATACAAAACGATATTTTTACCATCTAAAGAAGCAATTGTAGCATTTGAATCGAAAACCGAGCAACAAGTATTGCCAATTATATCACTTGACACCAGTTCAGGATCAAACGAATAATAAATTTGATTTACTAAATCCCCGTTTAAAGCCGCATCTTTAATAACAGCATTTATTTCTTCAACACTTGTTTTTTTAGAAAGTTCTAAACTCAAAATTGCTAAAGATCCATTAGGTGTTGGAACACGAACAGCATTTGCGGTTAATTTGTCTTTTAATTCTGGTATTACTTTAGTAACAGCATTTCCAGCACCCGTAGAAGTGATAACCATATTAATTGCTGCAGAACGACCTCTTCTGGGTTTATTATGCATGTTATCCAATAAATTTTGGTCGTTTGTATAGGCGTGAACCGTTTCTATATGACCTTTTACTACTCCAAATTTATCATTTACAACTTTTAAAATCGGAGAAATTGCATTCGTTGTACAAGATGCTGCAGAATATATATTTTCATTTTCTAAGTCTAATAAACCTTGATTAATTCCATAAACTATATTTGGAACTTCTTTTCCAGGTGCCGTTAATAAAACTTTACTAACTCCTTTTGCTTGAAGATGTCTTGACAGCGCCTCCCGAGTTGTAAATACACCAGTATTGTCAATTATTAAGGCATTTGTAATTCCATGCTGCGTATAATCTATTTCTTCTGGATTTGAAGCATCAATCATTTTTACAATTTGACCGTTAATAATGATCGCTTTGTTTTCCAGATCTTCAACCACTGTTCCTTTGAATGAGCCATGAACCGAATCACTTCTTAAAAGAGATGCTCGTTTAATAATATCGGCATCTGAAGAACCACGAGTAACAATTGCACGCAATCGCAATTGCTGTCCTTTTCCAGCTTGTTTAATTAATTCCCGAGCTGCAAGACGACCAATTCGTCCAAAACCATATAAAACAACATCTCTAGGACTTATTTCCGAAGAAGAATCTTTGAGGTTTTTTAATTTAAAAGTTAAAAAATCAGCTTTAGAAGAATAAGCATCTTGTTCAACAATCCATTCACTAGCCAATTTACCAATATCTAATTTTGATGGAACGATATCAGAAGAAAGAATAATATCTGCTAAATCTGAAGTTGTAAAAACATCAATTGGTTTATTCACAACCTCTCCCGCATATTCATGTAAATTTAAAATCTCGGAAATGGTAACATCTATTAAACTCTGTCTAAACAAAACTAATTCAATTCCCTTATCGTAGAGTAATTGACCAACTTTACTTTGAAGTTTAACGGCAGCTCTTTCTTTTTTTATGTGCAATTGAAGCACTTTTTCATAACTTAACTCTGTATCCATTTTTAATTTTATTGAAAATATAAAAAGCAAAAAAGGCTATCAGTTATAAACCGATAGCCTTTTGCTATAAATGATTATCCTAAATAAGATTTCAGCAACTTATTTCGCGAAGCATGGCGCAAACGACGAATTGCTTTTTCTTTTATTTGACGAACTCTTTCGCGTGTTAGATTAAATTTAGAACCAATTTCTTCTAAAGTAAGACCGTGATTCATTCCAATTCCAAAAAACAAACGTATAATTTCTCGTTCTTTATCAGTTAAAGTGCTCAATGAACGCTCTATTTCTTTTTGAAGTGATTCAGCCATTAAAACATGATCAGTTTTAGGAGCATCGTTATTCGACATTACATCCATTAACGTACCACCATCTTCATTTGTTGTAAGTGGAGCATCCATAGATACATGTCGACCTGAAACACTTAAACTTTCTTTTATTTTTTCTTCGGGAACCTCTAGAGCTTCCGCCAATTCTTCTGCTGAAGGTGGACGTTCGAATTCTTGCTCTAAACGAGAAAATGCTTTATTGATTTTATTTAGTGAACCAACTTGGTTAAGTGGTAAACGAACAATTCTAGCTTGCTCAGCTAAAGCCTGCAAAATAGATTGACGAATCCACCAAACTGCGTAGGAAATAAACTTAAATCCGCGTGTTTCGTCAAATTTCTGAGCAGCTTTAATTAAGCCAAGATTACCTTCGTTAATAAGATCTGGAAGTGTTAAACCCTGATTTTGATATTGCTTTGCAACAGAAACAACAAATCGCAAATTTGCTTTTGTTAATTTCTCTAGTGCTTGCTGATCTCCTGCCTTTATTTTTCGCGCTAATTCAACCTCTTGTTCTGCTGTTATTAATTCTTCTCTGCCAATGTCTTGAAGGTATTTATCGAGTGATTGACTTTCACGATTTGTTATCGATTTGGTTATTTTTAGCTGTCTCATGTATGATTTAGATTCCTTTTAAAATTATTAGTATGTATTAAATCTATGTTATGCAAAGTAACGCGAAAAAAAACTAACTGAAAAATATTTTTAAGTGTATATTTAATTAATTTTTAACTATTTTATTAACAATTGAGAAAAAATGTTTATTTGATTTATAAACCAAATCCAACATACTCTCTCCTACCGCTTTCAGACATAATTTCTAGTAAAATTCCACGATTTTGATCATTTAATTTTGATGTTAATTGATCTACAGTCGAAATTGTTTCGTTATTAATCTTGGTTATAATTGTACCAACTTTAAAACCGAGTGACTGTAACTTACCAGCGCCAAGAGTTTTGATTTTAATTCCGTACGTTATATTCAACTCTTTCTTTTCTTTTTCTGATAGTTCTATAAAAGTAGCACCCAATGCAGCATTCTTTTTTACTTCTTCTTTGGACACTAACGAAGTCTCCCCATCTTGGTTACGCAAAACAAGTTCTTTCGTGACTTCATCACCATCTTTCTGCCTTATAGTAATAGAAACTCTATCGCCTGGTCGTCTTTTTCCGATTTCTTCTTGAAGTGCTGCAACAGAATTAACTTCTTTACTACCTATTTTTAAAATTACATCTCCATCTTTAATTCCTGCTTTATCTGCACTTCCATCTTCAATAACTTTAGCAAGAAAGACACCTTTGAGATTTGGAAGACCTTCTTTTTCTTTTATTTCTTGTGTAATATCAGAAATTTGCACTCCTAAAAACCCACGTTGAACTATTCCATAATCAATTAAATCACGCATTACTTTTTGAACTAAATTAACAGGAATAGCAAATGAATATCCACTGTAACTTCCAGTTTGAGAAGCGATAGCAGTATTAATCCCTACTAGTTCTCCATTTGTATTTACGAGGGCACCCCCACTATTTCCGGGATTAACAGCTGCATCAGTTTGAATAAATGATTCGATTGGAACGACATCTTTTCCGGATCGTTCACTCAGTAGATTTATATTTCTAGCTTTTGCAGAAACAATACCTGCCGTTACTGTAGATGTTAAGTTAAACGGATTTCCAACAGCAAGAACCCACTGGCCAATTTTTAAATCGTCACTATTTCCTATTGGAATAGCTTTAAATCCTTTTCCTTCAATTTTTAAAACTGCTAAATCAGTTGCTGGGTCAGTACCTACAATTTTTGCTGTGTATTTTGAATTGTCGTTTAAAATAACTTCAATTTCACTTGCATTATCAACTACGTGGTTATTGGTAATAATGTAACCTTCTGAAGAAATAATCACACCTGAACCAGCACCAGAACCATATTGCTTAAATTCTCTTCCACCAGCCCCTGGCCCGTTAAAAAATTCTTGAAATAGATCACGCTGAAATGTTGTTTGAACAACTTTTGTAGTTACGTGAACAACTGAATTTATTGTGCTTTCTGATGCTTCTGTAAAATCATTTGCGTCGGAAACACCATTTAATCCTACGGACCGAGCGTAACTGTTTTTATTTCCATCTATAACTCTATCAGAAAGAAATCCTGAAGAAGTCTGAAAATATACATATGTTGCAAAAGGGATGGCACCGCCTAATAAACCAATACCAAAAATTTTAAAAAAAGAGAGGTAATTCATGCGATTAAATTTAAATGTGAATGCTAGAATAACAACTAAACACAAGATTTATTTGATTAATAGCTGTTAAAAATTTGTTAAGAATAATTAACTTTAATTAGGTATATTTGGCCTTAATTCTATGCAAATAAAATTTTCAAAATACCAAGGAACAGGTAATGATTTCATTTTACTGAATAATTTATCTGGAAGTCATGATGCATTATCTGTAGCTGACATCAAATTGCTTTGTAATCGTCGTTTTGGAATTGGTGCTGATGGATTAATTAAAATCAATCAATCTTACTCTAAAGCTTTCGAAATAGATTATTACAATTCAGACGGCAGTAAAAGTTTTTGTGGAAATGGAGCGCGCTGCGCAGTTGCTTTTGCAGAAACATTGGGGATTGAAGTTTCGGATCTTACATTTGATGCAATTGATGGCTCTCATTGGGCCAGTAAAACTGCTAATGACATCAAAATCCAAATGGGAAATGTAGAAAACGTTCATGCATTTGAAAATGAATTTGAACTTTATACAGGTTCGCCTCATTATGTAAAAATCAGTGATGATATTTCTAGTGAAACAATTCTAAATTTTGGAAAAAGTATTCGTTTTTCACCAAAATACAATAGCGAAGGCATAAATGTAAACCTGTTAAAAGGAATTAGCCCAACTAAAATTGAAATTGCATCTTACGAAAGGGGCGTTGAGGAAGAAACACTTTCTTGTGGAACGGGAGCTACGGCTTGTGCACTTGTTTGGGATAAAATACACAATTCAGGAACTAATTTTATTGAGGTAAAAGCAAAAGGCGGGAATTTGAAAATTGAATTCAAACGAGATGCTTCCAATGGCTATTATGACATCTTCCTAGTTGGTCCAGCAGATTTTGTATATTCCGGAGAAATTAATTTAACAAAAGAATAAATTTAGCATGTTAAAAGGAGAATCTATCTACCTAAGAGCAGTAGAAAAAGAGGATGCATCAACTCTTTTTATTTGGGAAAACAATCCTTCAAATTGGAAGATATCCAATACAGAAATCCCATTTTCTATGCATTCTATTCATCAATTAATTGAACAGCAATCAAATATTAGAAATTCAGGTCAATTACGAATGATTATTTGTCTAATCGAAAATGATTTTCCAATTGGCGCTTTTGATTTGTATGATGTGAGTTTCAGACATGGATTTGCTGCAATTGGAATTCTAATAGCCGAGGAAAAAGAACGAAGAAAAGGATATGCTCAAGAAAGCATGAAATTAATGATTGAATATACTAGAGATGTTTTAGAACTCAGTAATTTACAATGCGCTATTCATGCGGACAATAAAGCAAGTATTGACTTTTTTGAACAAATTGGATTTAAGCATATTGGCACAAAGAAAAACTGGCTTTTATACAAAGGAAAGCGCATTGACGAAGTAAATTATCAACTATGCTTAAAAGAAATAAAATAGTTCTTAGTGTAATTATTGCACTTGTACTAATTGCAATTGCTGTTCCGAAAATAATGCTTTTCATTTCTGGAAATAAGGTCAGTTGTAATGAAATTAGAAAAGATTTTTTTGTAGTCTCACCATTAGATTTGGATGATTTAGCAATTCAGTTAAAAAAAGAGGGTATTATTGATAATCTAAATGCATTTATTTCGGTTGGAGAATACAAAAACTTGAAACCTAATAAAATTGCTTTAGGTAAATATTGCATTGAACCTGGTACGAGTTATCGCACTTTGCTAAATGGTTTTAAAATAAATGCAAATGGCAATGGAAATAATGAAAAAGAAGTTGAGGTAACATTTAATAACTGCATAACAATAAATGATTTAGCCGAAAAAGTTTCATTCTCCTTATTTCTTGATAGTGCTAAATTAATTTCATACTTAAACGATAAAAACACCTTAAAAAAATATGGTTTTACACCGCAACAAATACCTGCACTTTTCATTCCAAATACCTATCAATTTTTTTACGATACAGATGAAAAACAATTTGTTGAACGAATGGCTAAAGAATTCAAGATTTTTTGGACTAATGAAAGAAAAGGAAAAATAAAGCAAATTGGATTAAATTCCCCAAGCGAAGTTGTAACTCTTGCGAGTATTGTTTATTCTGAACAATCGATTGTTTCTGAAGAATGGCCAATTATAGCCGGACTTTATTTAAATCGCATTAAGCAAGGCATCCGTTTGCAGTCTGATCCAACCTTTAAATTTTGTTGGGGAGATATTTTAAAAGGAGTGCAGCGCTTATTAAATATTCATCGCGAGATTAATTGTGAATACAATACTTATAAAATTAAAGGTTTACCACCAGGTCCAATTTGCCTTCCCCCTACTACAGTTGTTGATGCTGTTTTAAACAAGGCCGATGTAAATTTTATTTATATGTGTGCAAAACCTGATTATTCGCACCGACACAATTTTGCTGTTTCTGGAGCTGAGCACATGAAAAATGCAAAACAATTTCAGAATTGGCTTTCCAATGAACTTAAAAAAAAAGAATAAACGATGAAAAGAAGAGCATTTTTTAAAGCAGGATTGAGCTTAGGTGCTATTTCCTTGCTTGAACCATTAAAAGGAGCGAACCTTCTTTCTTCTTCATTTGAAGGTGTTACTTCTGGACCTATTGTTTTATCAACTTGGATTCATGGCTTGGAAGCAAATCGTTCAGCCTGGGAAGTTTTGAGTAAGGGAGGAAAAGCAATTGATGCAGTAGAAAATGGCGTTCGAATTACGGAAGCAGACTTAGCTAATCGCAGTGTTGGAATTGGCGGACGCCCTGATAGAGATGGTCATGTTACGCTTGATGCATGCATAATGGATGAAAAATCGCGCTGCGGTGCCGTAGCTTTTATGGAAGGAATTGCACATCCAATTTCTGTGGCAAGAGCAGTTATGGAAACTACGCAACATGTTATGCTTGTTGGAGAAGGTGCGGAGAAGTTTGCAAGTGAAAATGGTTTTAAAAAAGCAAAAATGCCATTGCCTGAAGTAAAAAAAGATTGGGAAAAATGGAAAAAAGAAAATAAAGATGTGTTTAAAAAACCGATTATTAATCACGAAAATCATGATACAATTGGCTTGATTGCAATGGATGCCAATGGCGATTTAAGCGGGGCTTGCACCACAAGTGGTTGGGCTTATAAAATGCATGGTCGAGTTGGGGATTCCCCAATTATTGGAGCTGGATTATTTGTTGACAATGAAATTGGTGCCGCAACTTCTACTGGTTTAGGGGAAGCAATTATTCGTGTGGCCGGAAGCAGTATGGTTGTAGAATTAATGCGACATGGTTATTCTCCCACAGATGCTTGTAAAGAAGTTGTAAATCGTATAATTAAAAAACACAGCGATTTAACGAATTTACAATGTGGATTTATTGCAATTGACAAAAAAGGAAATTTTGGAGGATATTCCGTGTATGCAGGATTCAATTATGCGCTAAAAACTTCCACAGAAGATAAAATGGTAGATGCTGGTTTTGATAGGAATTGGTAGTAATTGATTGACTTATTAAATTTATGAAAACGTTAATAGTACTAGTTCTTCTAATAGTTTCAATATCTTCATTCGGGCAACAAGAACTTTCTTGGGAATTTTATCATCCCTTAAAAAAAGAATGGTTTTCTTTTGGGAAATCAGGAAGTATCCAAGAAAAATTAATGGAACTAAAGGAATTGCCCCCTGCTTTTTATAGCGATAATGAAAAAGAATTTCAATGGATTGAAGATCATGTTTGGCAATTCAGAAGCACCTTTTACCTCACTGAAAAAGAAGCCAATTCACGAAACTTAATCTTGCATTTCCCAAATATTGATACCTACGGAGAAATTATGCTTAATAATCAGTTTATTGGGTCAACGGATAATTTCTTTCGCCCTTATGAGTTTGAGATACAAAAATCTGTAATCTGCGGATACAATACATTATTAGTAATTATTACACCGCCAGTATTATTTCATAAATCACGGTATGAAAGTGAAGATTTTCATTTTCCTGCTCCAAACGATCCCGCTAAAATGAAAGTGGCGCCTTTAAGTCGAAAACCACAGTATCAATTTGGATGGGATTGGGCACTAAGAATGAATACCATCGGTTTTTCAATACCTATAAGGATTATTCCTTCTGGATTTAATGCGATTAAATCGTGTGTCGTGAACACGCTCTATCAATCCAGCAATGTCGCAACATTACTTTATATTTTAGACACCAAGAAACCATTGGTTGATGGGTTTATTTCTTCTTCTTTATTTGGGAAAAGACCCTTAGTAATTGATTCACTTAAACCCAATCATTTTTTAGTTGATTTTCAATTGGAGAATCCAAAATTGTGGTGGCCTGTTGGATTCGGTGAACCAAATTTATATCTAGACACCTTGAAACTTTTAAACGCTGATGGATTGGTCCTCGATAAATACATTATTGAATTTGGAGTTCGGACAGCGAAATTAGTCCAAAATAAAGATGAATGGGGAACTTCTTATGAGTTTCACGTAAACGATATTCCGATTTTCTGCAAAGGAGCCAATTACATTCCACAATCGGTATTTCCAGCAGAAGTAAAAGATTCAGATATTGAAAATATGATCGATCAAATGCTTGCTGCGAATTTTAATATGGTGAGAGTTTGGGGGGGCGGTTATTATCCCGATAATATTTTTTATAAAACCTGTGATAAAAAAGGGTTATTAGTTTGGCAAGATTTAATGTTCGCTTGTGCAATGTATCCGGGAGACAGTACTTTTTTAAAATCTGTGGAAGAAGAATTAAACTATCAAATTCCTCGTATAAGTGCTCACCCAAGTGTTATACTGCTAAATGGAAATAATGAAGTGGATATGGCATGGAAAAACTGGGGTTTCCAACTACAGTATTTTTTAAAGGATAAATCTCAAAAAATAATAGAAAAAGCCTACGATGATTTATTTAATAAGCTTGCAAAAGAACTTGCATCAAACTGGACAAGCACTTCCTATATTCATACTTCTCCACTCAGTAATTGGGGGAAAGATGAGTTTTACAATCACGGCTCTCAACATTATTGGGGCGTATGGCATGGTTCAGATCCACTCGTAAATTTTACAACTAAAATTGGTCGATTTAATGCCGAATATGGCTTTCAGAGTTTTCCGGAATTTTCAAGTTTAGCAAAATTTTCAGCAAAAGAAGATTGGTCACTTACTTCAAAAGTAATGAAACACCACCAAAAAAGTTATGTTGGGAACAGCATGATTGAAAAGCAAGCAAAATTGCTTTATGGTAAATCTAAAAGTTTTGAAGAATTTGTATATCACTCTCAACTTACACAAGCAAATGCAATTTCTTCCGCAATTAATAGTCATCGTTTAGATGCTCCAAGATGTATGGGGACTTTATATTGGCAGTTAAACGATTGTTGGCCGGCACCAACTTGGTCAAGTATTGATTATTATGGCTCTTGGAAAGCATTGCATTATGCTGTTCGTGATGATTACAGACAAATTGCTGTATTAAAAAAAACAGATGCTAAAGGAAATATTGAGTTGTTCTTGAAGTCCGATGCTCCAAAAAGTAATGAAAATGCTATTCAGCTTTCACTTGAAGTTTATTCTTTGGATGGAAAGCTTCTTTCTTCAAAGTCGCAAAAACTGAGTATTTCCTATATGGAACAACTTTCATTGGGGAAATTTCAAGCTGATAACAAAATTGTAAAAGTTCGAATAGGAATTGATTACGAACGAGTATTTCTCCTTAGCAAGGAAAAAACTTTTAAAACTAAATTAGCGTCAGCAGAAGACATAACTATTAATTTAAATGCTGTAGATACGATAAATAATACGGCAGTAATTGAGATTAACAACAATCAGTTTTTGGCAGATTTCTGGTTGTATTCAGCTAAAATTGGAGTGACATTTGAAAAAAACTTCATTCAACTACTTCCAGGAAAGCATCAAATTTTAATTCATTTCAATGAAATTCCTGAACAAAAGGATTTCGCTTGTTTTTTTCGATAGATATCTTTCTTGTTACAATTAATGCTAAATTTATAAGCTTTATCTATGAAAATTGCAGTTACTGGTGCAAGCGGTCATGTTGGCAATGTTGTTTGCAGAAAACTTATTGAAAAAGGATGCAAAGTCAAAGCTTTTTATAATTCTGACTCAAGAAGCCTTCAAAATCTTGACCTTGAATTAGTGCAAGGAAATGTATTAAACAAATCTGATTTATCTAAATTAATTGAACACTGTGATTTCGTCATCAACTGCGCCGCGATGATTAGTATAAATGGTGATCGTGATGGTCTTGTTTTTAAAACAAATACCGAAGGTCCAAAAAATATTCTTGAAGTAGCAATCCAACATAAAGTAAAAAAAATTATTCATGTCAGCAGTGTACATGCAGTTCACGATTTACCACATTCAACAATTTACAACGAACAAAGAGCATATAAAAGTCAAGAAAATTTTGCTTATGATTATTCAAAAGCAAAAGGAGAACAAGAAATTCTCACTAAATCAAAAAATCAAAATATTGAAGTTGTTGTAGTTCGACCAAGTTGTGTCGTGGGTCCTTTTGACTTTAAACCTTCAAAAATGGGAGTTGAACTAATGAATTTTTACAAGGAAAAAATTCCAATGATTCCAAAAGGTGGCTATGACTTAGTCGATGTTCGTGATCTTGCAGAATCAATTTATCAAGCAATTTCTAAGGGTAAAAATGGGGAAGTCTATTTACTTTCCGGAAAATACTATAGTTTTAAAGACTTACTCAAAGAAATTCATCTTGTAACAAATAAAAAGATTCCAAAAATCATTCTTCCATTTTGGTTTTTAAAAGCAACACTGCCATTTATTTGGATCTTGAGTAAACTAACAAAAACTGAAGCTTCATTAACCTATGAATCAATAATTGCAATCAAAGAAGGGCATCCAAACATGGATTATTCTAAGGCAAAAAATATTCTTCATCACAATCCTAGACCATTAAAAGAAACCCTTAGTGATTTTTTTAAGTGGCAATTCGAAAACGCAAGAAATCAACAAAAGAAATCAACAAACATTCTAAACTATGAAAACTGAAACCCTTGAGTATATTTTATTTATCTGGATTGCTCTTGCTCTAATTGTTCACATCACCATGTTTTATGTAACCGCTCCATTTGGAAGACATACCTCAGATAAATGGGGACTTACCTTGAATAACAAAGTTGGCTGGTTCATCATGGAGCTTCCTTCATTACTAATCATGTCTTATTTCCTTGTTTTTGGAACTTATTCAATGGATTCTTATGTGTGGATTTTATTTGCTCTATGGATTTTTCATTATACCAATCGAACCATTATCTATCCTTTAAGAATAAAACCTACGGATAAAAAAATGCCCGTTTCAATTGCTTTAAGCGCAATTATTTTCAATATTGTAAATGCTGGAATCAATGGTTATTTCCTTGCAGAACTTGCTGCACCAAATAACTATAATTTAGAATGGTTAAGTAGCCCTCATTTTACAATTGGCTTACTAATTTTTATTGCCGGAATGCTAATTAATTTAAAATCAGACACTCTTTTAATTGGTTTAAGGAAAAAAGGAGAGAAAAACTACCAAATACCAAAGGGATTTTTATTCGATTATATTTCTTCTCCCAATTTATTTGGAGAAATCATCGAATGGACTGGTTTTGCAATTATGGCATGGAATCTACCTGCCCTCAGCTTTGCTATTTGGACCTTCGCTAACCTTGTGCCTCGTGCATTGAATCACCACAATTGGTACAAAGAGAAATTTCCAGATTACCCAAAAAACCGTAAAGCAGTTTTCCCTTTTTTATTTTAAACATTCATCGTATATTTAGAGAAAATAATACCTATGTCTTGTTTTAATCTTATTTTATGTATAATTTTTCCTCCTTTAGCTGTTCTTGACAAAGGTTGTGGCTCAATTTTAATTGTGTTTTTATTAACTTGTTGCGGATGGGTTCCTGGAGTAATTGCAGCTTTAGTGATACTAAACAGCAATAAAGAATGATATTTATTTTTAACTTATGAAAAACATAACCCTAGTTTTACTTATACTATTTATAACTTTTAATGTTTCTGCTCACCAGGGAGGAAAACCCCATGGAAACGATAAGATTTGGAACACGGGGAAAACATCAGAACAAGGAAGTTTTTTGATGCTCAAAAATGGTGATGTTTATATTCAAAAAAATAATGCCTCAATCAGCCATTTTCCATTAGCCAACTTATCTACAAACGAACAAAAAGAAATTATTAAACGCTACAATGCAATTGAAAAATTAAACAAGAAAATTAGTGTTGCACCGAAATCCGAAACTAAAAAAGGTAATATCAATGCACTCCTAATTAGCTTTTCTTTGATAATTACCTTAGTCCTTATTTCTTTTCTTCTCAAACGAACTAAACTTAAGGCCACTGCCCTACTTCTTCTTTGCTTAAATACATTGTTTTTTAGTTTTACAGACCCAAATACTATCAATGCAGCTTTTTCTCCATTTGCAGCAAATGTCTCAACCTCTTGGGATAATAACTACTTCTATGTTGAGTCAAAAGGCATTCCTACAACACATACCATGATGGTTGGGATTTCCAATCATGGCTGGCAACAGCAAGTTCCAATTCCACAATGCTATACGGGGAATAACCATTGGAGTATTCCTTTGAATCCAATTATCGCAACAACTCCAGTACCTGTTAACGCAAGTCATTTTACAAGAGGTGCGATAGCACTTGCAATTAATGGCGTTCCAATTTTTAATCCTTTTACAAATACAGGTGTTGATGCTTTTCTAGACGGACAATTAGATAATTTTGGTGGACATTGTGGAAGAGGAGATGACTATCATTATCATACAGCACCTTTGCACTTATACAATCAAACAACTTCTACTCTCCCAATTGCTTATGCCTTAGATGGATTTGCAGTTTATGGAAGTTTAGAACCCGACGGAACAGCTATGTCAAGCCTTGATATAAACCACGGACACTCTTTAAATGGCGTCTATCATTACCACGGAACTGCATCAGCACCTTACATGATAAAAAACATGGTTGGACAAGTAACGGAAGATGCAACTTTGGAAATCGTTCCTCAAGCCCATGCTCAACCAGTAAGAACAGAAAATTGGGGGCCTTTAAGCGGTGCTTTAATAACTTCTTGTACAGAAAATGCTTCAAATAATGGATACAATTTATCTTACACGCTCAATAATGGAAGTCCGTATGCAACAAATTACAGTTGGAACGGATCTACCTACACTTTCAATTATGTTACTCCTTCTGGGACTACAACAACGAACTACAATGGATTTATTCAATGTAATTTAGCGCTTGCAGTAAATAACCTTAGCTTACTTGATCAGAGTATCAGTATCTATCCAAATCCAAGTAGTGATATTTTAAATATAAATTTAGGAACGAAAATTTTAGAGAAAGATGTTAAGAGTATTTCAATCTATGACCTAAAAGGCACAGAGATTTTTCATAGTGATACATTTAAATCTAGCATTGATATTAAGAAGTTTAATCGAGGTTCCTATGTAATCAAAATTCAAGTTTCAAATTCAAGTATAACAAAGAGATTTTTTGTAAATTAATAGGTTTTTTTGATACTTCTTATTCGTTAAAATGCTAAAAAGGATACAACTATTTTTTTATTTTAGTAATGACATTAAAAGAATCCATTCATCAAGTCTTAAGAATACAATTAACATTTCGAATTGATGAAATACAAAATATTTTAGAGGATTTACACTTGTCGGGATCACGCGATGCTAAAAGTTCTGCGGGCGACAAACATGAGACAGGAGTCGCAATGGCTCAATTAGAACAGGAAAAATTGCGGTATCAAATCTATGAATTTCAAAAAATGGAAGAAATAGTACAGAAAATCAATCCAAGTAATATGAATAGCAAAATAAATCTCGGAAGCTTGGTTCAAACAGACAAAGGTTGGTTTTATATTTCTGTTGGACTCGGTTCACTTACTTTTAAAGAGCATGCTATTTTTGCAATAAATCCTGAAGCACCTTTTGGCAAGGCACTCATTGAAAAAGTAAAAGGTGATAGCATTTATTTTAATGGCGTTGAATCTAATGTTTTGCAAGTTTTATAGTTAAGTAGTCTATTCACTTTTCAGGAATTGAAAAGTCAAAAAAAACCTTAAAAACACCTTTTCTCTTAAAACCTGAAGAAACTTCAAAACGAATAGTACAATAAATGCAGTAAAACCCTAAATTTGCAGTACATGATTCAGTTTAAAAAAGTCGCTTTTTATACTTTGGGCTGTAAGTTAAATTTCAGCGAAACATCAACCATTGCTCGTCTATTTGAAGATGCAGGGTTTGCCAAAGTGGAATTTGAAGACACTCCTGATGTATATATTATTAATACTTGTTCGGTTACTGAAAATGCAGATAAAAAATGCAAACAACTTGTTAAACGAGCTGGAAAAATAAATCCTGAAGCATTTATCGTTATTGTTGGATGTTACGCGCAATTAAAACCTACTGAGATTGCATCAATTCCTGGTGTCGACATGGTTTTAGGGGCAAATGAGAAATTCAATATTTTAGAACACTTAGAAAAGGAAAGCAGTAAGCGACTCGTAGCAAAAGTTGCTTTTGATAATATAAAAGAAACAAAAGAATTTGTCCCCTCCTATTCTTTTGGTGATAGAACGCGCTCTTTTCTCAAGATTCAAGACGGTTGCGATTATTTTTGTAGTTTTTGCACCATTCCTTTAGCTCGTGGAAAGAGTCGAAATGCAAGTATTAATGAAACTGTAAGTCAAGCCGAAAAAATTGCGGCTACGGATGTAAAAGAAATTGTCCTCACTGGAGTAAATATTGGTGATTTTGGGCAAGGTGAAAAAGAAAACTTCTATGGACTGATTAAAGAACTTGATGAGATAAAAGACATTGAGCGATTCAGAATTTCATCAATAGAACCAAACTTACTAAGTAATGAAATAATTGATTTTTGCTTGTCGAAATCAAAACGATTTGCCCCTCATTTTCACATTCCACTTCAATCTGGAAGCGATCGCCTGCTAAAACTTATGCGAAGAAAATACGAACGAAAATTATATGCTGAACGTGTAGCTAGAATCAAATCCCTTCGAAAAGATAGCTGCATTGGAGTAGATGTAATTGTGGGATTTCCAGGTGAAAGCGATGAAGATTTCAATGAAACGATTGAATTTATTAAAGATTTAGATGTTTCTTATTTACATGTTTTTACTTATTCCGAACGCGCGAATACAGGAGCTCCTAAGTTAGGAACTGCAGTACCAATGGAAGTTAGAAGAACACGAAGCAAACAACTACATTTAATCTCCGACAGAAAAAAAAGAAATTTTTATGCTGAAAATCTAAACACTGAGCGCATAGTATTGTTTGAATATGAAGAAGATGAAGGATACATGTTTGGGTTTACTGAAAATTACATAAAAGTAAAATTTCCATTTGATGCGAAACTAACGAATACTTTTCAACGTATTCGTTTGACAGAAATTGATAGAGATGGAATTATGAAATGTTCACTCAGTACTGAATTTTAGAATCTTTTAATATGAATACTATTTACATTACACGAAGGGAAACTTTCAATGCAGCACATAAATTATGGCAGGAAAAATGGTCTGAAGAAAAAAACTGGGAGGTTTTTGGAAAGTGTAGCAATAAAAATTGGCATGGGCACAACTTTCAGCTTTTTGTAACTGTAAAAGGAATTCCTGATGAAAATACTGGATTTGTTATGAATTTAAAAACTTTAAGTCAGATATTAAAAGAGAAAGTAATTGAACCCTTAGACCACAAAAACCTAAATTTAGATGTTCCATTTTTTAAAGGAAAAATGGCATCTACAGAAAATTTAGCAATTGCAATTTGGGATGAAATTTATGATGTCATCGCAAAAAATGGAGGTGAATTAGCAAAGATAAAGCTAGTTGAAACTGAAAATAACTACGTTAACTATTATGGTGGGAAAGAACCATTTTAGAATAATAAATTAATTTAAAAACTATTTTTAGAAAAGTAAAATGGAAAAAGAATACAAGTCAATCATAGAACAACTTGGAGAAAATGCTAACAGAGAAGGTTTATTAAAAACTCCAGAAAGAGTAGCAAAATCGATGAAATTCTTAACAAGTGGTTACGATATAAATCCAGATGAATTAATAAATCAAGCTATTTTTCACGAAGAATATTCAGAAATGGTTTTAGTAAAAAACATAGATGTCTATTCGCTTTGTGAACATCACATGCTTCCCTTTTTTGGGAAAGCGCATGTAGCGTACATTCCAAATGGTAAAATTGTTGGCTTGAGTAAAATTCCACGCGTTATTGATGCGTATTCTCGTAGATTGCAAGTACAAGAACGACTAACAATTGAAATTCGGGATTGTATTCAAAGAACATTAGAACCAAAAGGTGTTGCCGTTGTAATTGAATGTTGCCACATGTGTATGCAAATGAGAGGCGTGCAAAAACAAAATGCACAAACAACAACAAGTGCATTTACAGGTTTATTTTTATCAAATGATGCTACAAGAAAAGAATTTATTAATTTAGTACAAACAAAACTACATTAACCATGAATCAAGGACTAGAAGATCAAAGCAGTTTATCAGCGGATTTAGCAAGAGATTTTTTCCGAAATGTTTATACCTATATGTTTGGAGCTTTAGGTATTTCAGGAATTCTTGCCTATACGGTAGGAACCAATACAGCTTATTTTGCAAGCTTATTTATGAATGCTGAAGGTGGGATTTCCCCCGTTTTCTGGATTATCGCTTTTGCACCTGTAGGAATTGGATTGTTGATCCAGTGGGGATACAATCGCTTGTCAATCGGTGTTTTACTCGCACTTTTTATTCTGTATTCGGGTCTAATGGGACTAAGTTTATCTACAATTTTTTTAGTTTACAATATGGATTCAATTGCATCAACATTCTTTGTTGCAGCTGGTGCTTTTGCTGGAATGGCCATTTTGGGTTATACAACAAAAACAGATTTAACAAAATTTGGTAGTTTGTTATATATGGTTTTTATTGGGATGTTTATCGCCGGGATTGTGAATATTTTCATGAAAAGTGATGGTATGGGATTCATTATTGCATGTTTAGGAGTTTTTGTTTTTACAGGACTTACCGCTTATTCAATGCAGCAATTAAAATCTGTGGCAACTAATACAGATTTGACTGAAGAAGAAAGAAATAAGCTATCGCTAATTGGTGGACTTCAACTTTATATTTTATTTATTAATTTATTTCTTTCTTTATTGCGACTTTTAGGCAACAGGAATTAGTCCTACTTACAGTTATAAAAAACCGAAGGAAATTACCCTTCGGTTTTTTTTTTGCGTTTTGATTATTAAAAGAAAACATTTTCTAACTTTGAAAAAAATATTTTTATGTCAGATAACTTTTTTGAAGAATCAACTGCAGCTGTAGGAACAATCTATACGATTGCTATTCTTGCTATTCTTGTTTCTATTCTTATTTGGGGTTAGCCCAAAACGAACTTCATACTTTTAGCATGCCTTTCAATTCGCTATTTTCTTGGTACATTGGAAAGCGCATGAAACGGATAGCTGATTATAAAAATAATCCGCATGAAAACCAAGAGAAAATATTCCATTATTTAATCTCTCAAATAAGTAAAACAGAATTTGGTCTTGAAAAAGAGCTAAATATAAATACTCATTACTCAGAATTTAAAGAGAAAATTCCATTACAAGATTACGGCAGCTTAAAATCGTTAATTGATTTATCAATAGAAGGTAAAACAAATTTACTATGGCCAGGTAAAACCAAATGGTTTGCGAAATCTTCCGGCACTACAGCAGATCGCGTAAAAAAATTGCCAATAACGAAAGAACTTCTTGAATTCAATCATTATGCTGGTGGGAAAGATTTACTAGCGCAATATTATGCAAATCATCCTAAAAGAAAATTATACAATGTAAAGCATCTAATTATTGGTGGAAGCGGGCAAATAACTAAAAAAGCTGGGGGTGTATTCATTGGAGATCTTTCAGCTATTATTATTAATAATCTGCCAGCATGGACTGAGGTCCGAAGAACACCTAAAAAAGAAATCGCGCTATTAGGAAATTGGGAAGAAAAACTAGAAAAAATGGCGCATTCCGTTATTCATGAAAATATCGGCATAATTGCCGGTATTCCAAGTTGGACTTCCCTCCTACTTAAAAAAGTTTTAGACATTTCCGGAAAAAATACAATTCACGAAGTTTGGCCAAATTTAGAATTATACATTCACGGAGGAATGAACCTGAGTCCTTACAGAGAAACATTTAAAAAATTAATTGGTAGAGATATAAACTATGTAGAATCCTATAATGCATCAGAAGGATATTTTGGAATGCAAGATCAAACCGACAAAGATGAATTATTACTCTTAACGAATTCACACATTTTTTATGAGTTTATTTCTATGAGTGGATTTAAAAATTTAGAATCTGAAACAATAAGCCTTCAAGAAGTTGCTGTCGATACAGAATATGCATTAGTTATTACTACATCCGCAGGTTTATCGCGTTATCTCATCGGCGATACAATACGTTTTACATCTATTAATCCTTATCGGTTTAACGTAAGCGGACGAATTTCACATTATATGAATGCCTTTGGAGAAAAAATGATTGTTGATCATGTAGAAAAAGCAATTGCAAAAGTGAGTTCTGCAAACAATGCGCGTATTCAAGATTACACAGTTGCGCCGTTTTTTAATTTTGAATCAGCAACTGGCGGACACGAATGGATCATTGAGTTTGAGGAAGAGCCAAAAGACTATAAGCGCTTTAAAATAGATTTAGATGATGAATTAAAAATTGCTAATGCAGATTATGAAGCAAAACGCATAAAGAACATAAACATTGAATTTCCACGATTTGTTTTTGTACCAAAAGGCACTTTTTATGAATGGTTTAAAAGGCAAAAAAAGCTGGGTGGTCAACATAAAATTCCTCGTTTGACAAATGATCGAAAAGTTATTGAACAGCTATTGGAAATCATTTCGTAACTTTCTACAAGAATCTATCACAATGAAAATCAGAGTTACAATTCTTTTTGTTTATTTTATTTTTTTTGTAAATCACAGTCAAATTATCATTGAAGATACTGAAGAAAAAAACTTTACCTTCATGAAAGCTTTTTCTGTATGGAATATAGACGAATTACAGAACCTGTATTTGATTCAAGGAAGCACTCTAGTTAAATGTGATTCGAGCGGAAAACAACTATTCTCCCAAAGTATCAAATCAATCGGAAATGTAGCACAAATTGAACCGATAAATGCACTTAAAATCGCAGTTTTTTCTGAAGAACAACAAAGTATTTGCTTATTTGACAATACTTTAACACTAAATGGTGAATGTAACTATTTAGATAAATATGGAATTAGAAATGCAAAATTAATAGCCCGTTCAAATCGGCCAAATCTATTCTGGATATACGACCAATTTAATTCAACACTACTTCTAATTGATATTATTTCTAATAAAACAATTCAAAAAATTGATAATATCAAAGGTCTGATCTTAAAAGGTGAAGAAGAAAATGAAGTTGAGAGAATTCAAGAATTCAACAATCACTTGTATCTTTTTGATTCAAAAGAAACAATCTACGAATTTGATCAATTAATGACCTTAAGTGGAGAATTTAAAAACCACTCGAAAAAAATAGCATTTTGGGAAAATCAACTAATTGAAATGGAAGGAAATAAAACATGGATTACCTCTTTGATAAATAAAGAAATTAAGACTTATACAAGTACAGATAGAAATCCTAAGGACTTAAAAATCAAAGGAAAGTTTCTTTATATGAACATAGAAAATAAAATTTTGAGATTCGCACTAAAAAGCTTATAAATTAGCTTTGCTTTTTGTATTTTAGCATTTTAAATTTTAAATCATGCACATTGCAATTGCTGGAAATATCGGAGCAGGAAAAACAACCTTGACAAATCTCTTGTCAAAACATTATGGTTGGGAAACACATTACGAAGATGTTGACCAGAATCCTTATCTAAATGACTTTTACGACGATATGCAACGTTGGTCCTTCAATCTGCAAATTTATTATTTGAACAGTCGTTTTACACAAATTCAGGAATTCAAAGAAACAAAGCACACGGTTATACAAGACAGGACTATTTACGAAGATGCATTTATTTTTGCTCCAAATCTTCATTCAATGGGATTGATGACCACCCGTGATTTCGAAAATTATTTTTCGCTGTTTAATCTTATGGACACATTTGTATCCGCTCCAGATTTATTAATCTATTTGAGAGCAAGTGTTCCAACTTTAGTAAATCAAATTCAGTTAAGAGGGCGAGATTACGAAGAAAGTATTCGGTTAGATTATTTGAAACGCTTAAATGAACGTTATGAAGCCTGGATCTCAACTTACGATAAAGGCAAATTATTAATTATTGATATTGACAACAATCGTTTTCCAGACAGTCAAGAAGACTTAGGTAAAATAATTAACGCGATTGATGCTGAGATCAACGGATTATTTTAATACATCCTATGATTGTTATTACCGGAGCTGCAGGCTTTATCGCTAGTTATCTTGTTGGACATTTAAATGAATTAGGCTATGAAAACTTAATCCTCGTAGATGATTTTTCGAGATCCGATAAAATTTCTAATTATAGCACAAAGAAATTCTTAAAAAAAATAGAAAGAATAGAATTTGCTGTATGGTTAGAAAATACGAATGAAACGATAGACATTGTATTTCACTTAGGAGCAAGAACAGATACCACTGAAATGAGCGTGGAAATTTTTGATGAATTAAACTTGTTTTTCTCTCAAAAAATCTGGACAGTTTGCTCAAAAAAAAATATACCTTTAATTTATGCGAGCAGTGCAGCAACCTATGGCCTAGGTGAATTTGGCTATGACGATAAGCACGAAATAATCTCTAAATTAGTTCCCTTAAATCCTTATGGTGAATCAAAAAATAATTTTGATAAATGGGTTATTGAACAAACAGAAAAACCTCCATTTTGGGCTGGACTTAAATTCTTTAATGTCTATGGTCCTAATGAAAACCATAAAGGAAGAATGGCAAGTGTAATTTTAAACGGATTTAAGCAAATAAAACTAAACGGAGAAATTAAACTTTTTAAATCTCACAATCCAAATTATACGGATGGCGGTCAATTACGTGACTTTGTATATGTAAAAGATGTAGCAAATGTTTGTTCCTATTTAATGATTGATAAACCAGCATCTGGAATTTACAATCTTGGCTCTGGTAAAGCTCGAACATTTTTAGATTTAGCAAGCCTAACTTTTAAATCTCTTGGATTAGAAGCCAATATATCATTTATAGATACTCCAATTGATATTCGTGACAAATACCAGTATTTTACAGAAGCTAACATGTCTAAATTGCTTAAAACTGGCTACAATAAAGATTTTTATAGTTTAGAGGAGGGAATTCACGACTATATAACAAATCACCTAAATTCTTAGCAAAAAAAATCCCCTCAATTTCTTGAAAGGATTAAATAATATTTATTTAAACAAAATTATTCGCTTACTACTTCAAATTTAAAAGCTTGCTTTACTCCTCTATAAAGATTTGCTTCAGCTTCGAATGTTCCGATTTCCTTAATTGGTTCGTCTTTAATTTTTAAAGATTTACGATCGATATCAAAACCTTCTTTTCGAAGCGCTTCTGCTAACTGAAGTGTATTAACTGAGCCAAATATTTTTCCGTTCTCCCCAGCTTTTGTTACAATAGAAACAGTAACATCAGCAAGTTTGGTAGCAATCTCTTGTGCTTCAATCTCCAATTTATTTTCTTTGTGAGCTTTCTGCTTCATCATTTCCTCGTGCGCTCTTTTTGCGCTTGCAGTTGCCAAAGAGGCATAACCTTGAGGAATGAGAAAATTACGACCATATCCAGGTTTCACGTTTACTATTTCGTTTGCGTAACCTAATTTATCTACATTTTTCTTTAGAATAACTTCCATGATTTTTTACTTATTAAAGTTCAACAAACGACTTATTTCAACATATCACTTACATAAGGCAATACAGCAATGTGACGTGCACGTTTTATAGCCTTATTAACTCTTTTTTGGTATTTTGCTGAAGTACCAGTGATACGACGAGGAAGTATCTTTCCTTGCTCATTGAGTAATTTCAATAAAAAAGCGGGGTCTTTGTAATCGATAAATCGAATACCGCTTTTTTTGAAACGGCAATATTTATCTTTGGTGATATCAATATTTATCGGGGTTAGATAACGAACATCATTTGACATTTTTTGATTTTTTTAGGGTTAATAAATTAAGCTTCTACTTGTGCTCCTTTTCCAGCTTTAACTCTGCGCTTTTCAGCATAAGCTAAATGGTCAACATCCATTTTCATGGTAAGAAAACGCAAAACACGTTCATCTCTTTTCATCGCTAATTCATAAGGAGCAACACAAGTGCCATCTCCATCAAATTGAATTAAAAAATAAAAACCTGTCGATTTTTTTTGGATTGGGTAAGCTAGCTTTCGCAAACCCCAATTTTCCGAATGCGTGATTTTTGCTCCTGTAGCTTTAATCTCGCCTTCGAATTTCTGCACTGCTTCCTTTGCCTGATCATCAGACAAAACGGGAGTTAAAATGAAAACAGTTTCGTAAGAATTCATACGTTATTAAATTAAAATTATTATTATTAAGGGTGCAAAGATAAGTATTTATTTCATAGAGACAAACTGATTTTAAGATTTTCTTTGTGCTTATTAGCGTTTAAATCATAAATGTTTATTTTTGACAGTCAATTTTTAAAGAAAATTAAAGTAAAAATATTGTTTTAAGTAAAAAATATCAAAACCATGAAAATTTATTTAGTATTAATCTCAGTTATTTTCGGCACTTTTTCATATACATTTTCTCAAAAGAAAGAGCTTTCTTTAAAAGATGCAGTTATGATGCAAAGAAGTCTTTCTCCCGAAAGAATCACAAATTTTCTATGGATTTCAGATACTGAATATTCTATATGCAGTAAAGATTGGAAAACACTTTTTAAGAACAATGTTAATGCCGACAATGATGTAGAATTATTAAAAATTGAAAACCTTAATCTTGTTCTTCAAACATCCTATCAAAATTTTGGTGGAATGGAATGGATCAATGAAACCACAATACTTTTTAACGATGGTCAAACAATCTCTGAATACAATGTGCTAAACAATACTGGAAAAATCTTAAAAAAAGTAGGAGTAGATTCTGAAAATTTGAATTACCATTCTAAAAGCAATCAGTTAGCTTACACGATTGCTAATAATATCTATGTTGATGAGAAAGCTATTACAAAAAACATTGATAAAAACACCGTTTCAGGTCAAAGTATTGCTCGAAATGAATTTGGAATTTCAGCTGGGATTTTTTGGTCTATCAATGGTTCTTATTTGGCATTTTATCAAAAAAACGAGCGCAATGTTCACGATTATCCTTTATTGGATATCAATTCAACTCCTGGTGAATTAGTGTCAATTAAATACCCCATGGCAGGACAAAGCTCAGAGGAACCAAAAATTGGCATTTACTCACTCAAAAACCACAAGACTATTTATATTAATCCTCGTGGAAATAAAGATGATTATTTTACGAATTTGTGCTTCACACCTGATGAAAAATATATTCTTGTAGCTGAAGTAAATCGCGATCAAAATCATATGCACTTGAATGTTTACGATTCAAAAACTGGGAAATTTGTAAAAACACTCTTTGAAGAAAAAAATGATAAATGGGTAGAACCTGAACATGCTGCTTTTTTTCCTGATGCAAAATCAAATAATTTTATTTGGATTTCAGAAAGAGACGGATTCAATAATTTATATGCTTATACTTTTAATTTAGAAAGTGCAACTAATTTTCCTGTGCAACTAACGAAGCACCGTTTTGTAATTAAAGATATTCTCAGCGCAAGTAGTGATGGCAAAGAAATCTACTATTCTGCAACTGGAGAAAACCCAACAAACACTGTTTTCTATCGCTGTAATATAAATGGTGAAAATGAGCTTTTAACAAAAGAATCTGGAATGCATTCATTGTTAATATCAAAAAACGGCAACTATTATATGGATTCATACACAAGTTTGAATGTTCCTCATTCAGCAAAAATTCTTAATCGAAATGGAGAAATAAGCAAAGTACTGATAAATTCAAAAGATAAATTAGACGAATATAAAATAGGAACGACAGAAATTGGAAAAATTAAGGGAGTAGATGGCTCCGATTTGTATTATCGTTTTATCAAACCACAGAATTTTGATGCTACAAAAAAATACCCTGTTTTAGTTTATGTTTATGGCGGACCGCATGCTCAGATGGTAACAAATTCATGGTTAGGTGGTGCTTATCTTTGGATGCATTGGATGGCAAATCAAGGATACTTAATTTTTACGCTAGACAATCGAGGGTCTGGAGAACGCGGTTTTGAGTTTGAATCACAAATTCACAGAAGACTAGGTGACATTGAGATTGAAGATCAACTTACAGGAATAAACTTTTTAAAATCATTTCCTTTTGTGGATGCTAATCGATTGGCTGTTCATGGTTGGTCTTATGGTGGATTTATGACAAGCTCCTTGATGCTTCGAGAACCAGATGTTTTTAAAGTTGGTGTTGCTGGTGGACCAGTTACTGATTGGAAGTATTATGAAGTTATGTATGGAGAAAGATACATGGATCGTCCTGAGCAAAATAAAGAAGGTTACGAAAAAGCTTCCTTGATGACACACGCAAAAAATCTAAAAGGCGATTTGCTTTTAATTCATGGAACAGTTGATGATGTTGTGGTGATGCAAAATAATTTATCGCTTGTCAAAAAGTTTATTGATCTAGGAATCCAAATGGACTTCTTTCCTTACCCAATGCATAAGCACAACGTAGGTGGAAAAGACCGAGTTCATTTAATGGAGAAAATTTTAAACTATATTATTGAAAAGAACAAAGAATAATCTTTTTTCACTCAAAAAAGTAACATTTGAAGTAATTTATATTCTTGATATATTCACTAAATTTGCCAATCGAATTAAATAAAAAATAAATCTATGTCTCTTAAAAACAAACTATTTGCAGGTTTTGGACTAAGTCTGCTTTTCAATGCAACTATTTTTTCACAAGCGCTTCCAGGAACACTTAATTGGTATAACGGAGAAGGAACTGGAATGCAAACAGATAAAGCATATAAATTACTTAAAAGCAAAAAACCTAAAGCTGTAATTGTAGCTGTAATTGATTCTGGTGTGGATATTGAACATGAAGATTTACAAGGAAAAATATGGACTAACGAAAAGGAAATCCCAAAAAATGGAATTGACGATGATAAAAATGGCTATATAGACGATGTTCACGGCTGGAATTTTCTCGGAAATAAAAAAGGTCAGAATTTAGAAGCAGCTAGACTTGAAAAAACAAGGATATTAGCAAAATTAATGTTGAAATATGAAGGAATAGATCCTTCAAGCATAAAGAAAGATGCTGAATATGAATTGTACCTAAAAGTAAAATCAGAAGTTACTGAAAGTCGCGCTGAATTTGAACCATATATGGAAATGTTAAAAAAAGGAGTTTTTGATGCAGAGACTAAAAAATACATTGAAGACCAAATGAATTATAATCTGAATGTAGATTTTAATGACCGAGCTTTAATTGGTGATAATCCTGATGATTTTAATGATATTCATTATGGCAACTCTGATGTAGAAGGCCCAGATGCTCTTCATGGTACGCATGTTGCAGGAATTATTGCGGCAATTCGCGGAAATAACAAAGGAGGCGATGGTGTTGCAGACAACGTAAAAATTATGTCAATTCGAACCGTTCCAAATGGCGATGAATTTGATAAAGATATTTATTTAGCTATTAGATACGCTGTTGATAATGGAGCAAGTGTAATAAATATGTCATTTGGTAAAGCCTATTCACCACACCAAGAAAAAGTATACGAGGCATTTCGATATGCAGACTCTAAAGGTGTATTACTGATTCATGCAGCAGGAAACGATGCGAAAGACATTGATATTGAACCAAATTATCCAACATCTATGTATTCATTTCAAGAAGCACCACTTGATCATTTTTTGACAATTGGAGCATCTACAATTAAAAAAGATTCTTTAACTGCATCTTTTTCAAATTTTGGTAAAAAAGGAGTTGATATTTTTGCTCCAGGCTTTCAAATTTACAATTCTGTTCCTCAAAGTGAGTATAAAAATTTACAAGGGACTTCTATGGCAGCTCCAATGGTTGCTGGAGTTGCAGCGATGCTAAAATCATACTTCCCAAGCTTATCAATGTCTGAAATAAAAAGTATAATTTTATCTTCTGGGACAAAATACAAAGGTGAATTTGAGAATTTATCTACTACTGGAAAAGTTGTAAACGTTTACAATGCAGTAAAATCTTGTCAAAAGCTTGAGGCTAAAAAAACTAGTAAAAATTGAGAGTACTTATTTTCTTTTTTCTTGCTTTAAATGCACACTATTTCAGTGCACAAGAAGATGTAAAAAAACTAGATGAATTAATTCAAAATTGGCACAAAGCCGCCAGTGATGCACAATTTGACTCCTATTTTAAATGCTTAACGGACGATTTTATTTTTTTAGGAACCGCACCCGGAGAACGCTGGACAAAAAAAGAATTTCAAGGATTTTCAAAACCATTTTTTGATAGAGGAAAAGCATGGGATTTTAAGGCGTCAAATAGAATCTGGAACTTCTCAAAAGACGGAAAAACAGCTTGGTTTGATGAAGATCTTGCAACATGGATGCAAGGATGCCGAGGAAGCGGTGTTTGTATAAAAATCAAAGATTTATGGTCAATATCTTACTACAACCTTACCGTGCTAATAGAAAATGAAAAGATAAAAGAATTTATTGAACTTCGGAAAAACTGATGTTTGTAATCGACAATCAACTTAAAACCGCAAAAAACTATTTCTATGAACAGCTTAAAAACTTGTTCACATCCACTGAAATAAATTCAATGTGGAAAGAAATTATTTGCTTGCGGCTTAAGTGGGTTCACAGTGATTTTATATTAAATACTACATCTCGACTTTCAGAATCAGATTTACTTTTTATTAGAACCTATGTACATCGACTTCAAAATAATGAGCCCTTTCAGTACATACATGGAACAACTACTTTTTTTGGACTTGAATTAATCTGCGATAAACGTGCCTTAATTCCACGTCCTGAAACGGAAGAATTAGTAGCTTGGGCAGTAGAATTTGGTCCTTATAAAACAATTGTGGATTTATGTACCGGCTCTGGCTGTATTGCACTAGGACTCAAATCGAAATTCTCTGAATCTGATGTTACAGGCCTTGATATTTCAGCAGATGCTTTGAGTCTTGCAAGAGAAAATTCTAAACTTACCAATCTAGATGTCGAATTCATTCTTGCAGATGTACTTAATATAAATGGAGATTTATTAGATAAAAAATTGGAGTGTATTATTTCTAATCCACCATATATTCCTTCTAATGAAAGAGAAAGTATAGCAGAAAACGTTCTCAATTTTGAGCCTGAAATAGCCTTATTTGTTGGAAATGAAAATCCTATCATCTTCTACGAAGCCATTGTTAAATATGCTAAATCAAATCTTTCAGGAAATGGTTTTTTGTTTTTTGAAATACACCCTGATTTTTCAGTAGAAATTAGTGACTTATTAAATCTCAAGGGATTTATAAACATTGAACTGAGGAAAGATTTACAAGGTAAAAATCGCATGATAAAAGCACAAAATGCGTAATTTTATACTATGACAATTGCAGAAGCTAAAATCGAAATAGAACGACTTTCAGAATTGATTCACCAATACAATTATTCGTATTATGTTGAAACAAGTTCGAAAATTTCTGATTTTGAATTTGATACATTGTTAAAAAATCTTCAGAAATTAGAAGCAGAATTTCCAACGCTATCATCAGTAAATAGCCCAACTAAGCGCGTTGGAGCAGACATAAGCAAAAAATTTGAAACTGTTGAACACGAATACCCAATGCTTTCTCTTTCTAATACCTATTCACAAGAAGAAATAATTGAGTGGGAAAATAGAATTAAAAAACTTGTTGATGGACCAATAGAATATGTCTGCGAATTAAAATACGACGGTGTTGCAATTGGAATTAAATATACTGATGGGCAATTGAATCGTGCACTTACACGAGGTGATGGAGAAAAAGGGGAGGATGTTACAGCAAATGTTAGAACCATTCAATCTATTCCATTAATCCTAAAAAACGACTACCCCAAAGACTTTGAAATTCGCGGAGAAATTTTTATGCCTCACGCACAATTTAAACGCCTTAATGATGAACGACTAGAAAATGGCGAGCTCTTATTTGCAAACCCCCGAAATACTGCTGCTGGCTCTATTAAATTGCTAGATTCAAAAATTGTTTCGGAACGTGGTCTTGATTCTTTTTTATACGGGATTTATGCTTCATCATTAGCAGATGCTGGTCATTTTGAATCCGTTGAAAGAGCAGCTAATTGGGGATTTAAAATCCCTCAAAAACAAAATAGATTTATAGAAAAAACAACTTCAATAGAAGGAATAATGGACTTTATAGACTTCTGGAATACCGAAAGAGAAAATCTCCCTTTTGATATTGATGGAATAGTAATTAAAGTAAATAAGTACCAGCAACAAAAGTCCTTAGGATTTACTGCAAAATCTCCAAGATGGGCTATATCCTACAAATTTAAAGCAAACCGGGTAGAAACCATCCTTGAAAGTGTTGTATATCAAGTTGGTAGAACAGGTGCAATCACTCCGGTGGCAAATTTATCTCCGGTTTCTTTGGGTGGAACAACTGTTAAAAGAGCTTCATTACACAACGCTGATCAAATTCAAAAACTAGATTTAAATATTGGAGACACTGTTTTTTTAGAAAAAGGTGGTGAAATAATACCAAAAATTATAGGTGTCAATGTTGAAAAAAGAAAGACAGGAACGATTCCAATTATTTTTATTGAAAATTGTCCAGAATGTCAAACTAAACTTATCAGACTCGAAGGAGAAGCGCATCATTATTGCTCCAACGAGAAAGATTGCCCACCGCAAGTTAAGGGGAAAATTGAACATTTTATAAGTAAAAAAGCACTTGATATTGATGGTCTAGGAACTGAAACCATTGATTTACTTTATACAAAAAACCTCGTTAAAAATCCAGCAGACTTATACGATTTAACATTTGAACAACTAATTAATTTAGATAGAATGGCAGAAAAATCTGCAAAAAATTTAATTTTAGGCATTGAAAACTCAAAAAAAAGTACCTTTGAGAGAATACTATTTGGACTAGGCATTCGATTTGTTGGGGAGACAGTTGCTAAGAAATTAGCCAAACAATTTATTAGCATTGATAAAATACAAGATGCAGAATTAAATGAACTTATTGAAACAGAAGAAATTGGAGAAAAAATAGCCGTTTCTGTTCAGGCTTATTTTAAGGATGAAAATAATTTAAAACAGATTAAACGTTTAAAAAATAATGGACTGCGTTTCGAATTGGAAGAGAAAGAAATGTTATCATCCATTTTAATTGATAAAATTGTAGTTGTCTCTGGCACATTTACTACGTTTTCAAGAGAAGAATTAAAAGAATTAATTGAAAAAAATGGTGGAAAAAATGCGAGCTCAATTTCAAGTAAAACAAGTTACCTTTTAGCAGGAGAAAATATGGGGCCTGCAAAATTAAAACAAGCAACTTCTCTTAAAGTACAAATTTTAAGTGAAGATGAATTTATAAAACTGATAAGTTCATGAAAGAAAAAAATAGCTGGGATGCAACGAAATCCTTATTAGTTATCTTTAACTATGAAAACGACGAACAATTAAAAGGGTTTAGAAAGTCTTTAGATAAAATTCTAAATTCAAGTAATGTGAATCGCTTAATAATTGTTGTAAATATTGGCAAAGAAGTTGATAAAAAAACCTTGCCTCCACACTTTTTAATCTATTATTGTTCACCTCTAGATTTTTCATTTTGGGGTAAATTAAAAGACGTACAATTAGAATCAGAATTAAAGAAAGAATTTGATCTATTAATGTGTTTTAGTGAAAATAAAAATGGCATTGCCAAAGTTGTAGAAGAAACAAAAATTAAAAGAAGAATTTCAATAAATGCCTTCAGTAAAACCGCTGACTTATTATTAAATACCGAGTCTACTGAACCTAGCGAAATGCTTGATTTTGCAATCAAAAATTTACAAAAAATAGCTATTTATGAATAATCCATTTTCAGGAGTTGGAGTTGCACTTGTAACCCCATTCAAGAAGGATATGTCTATTGATTTTGATGCACTAAGAAAATTAGTACAGCTTCAAATTCTCGGAGGAACAAATTTTTTGGTAGTTCAAGGTACAACAGGTGAATCCCCTACCCTTTCTCAAGAAGAAAAAATGGAGATTCTCAAAACCGTTATTGACGAAAACTCAGGAAAATTAAAAGTAGTTTATGGCCTTGGTGGCAACAACACTCATGCGATTGGTGAACTTCTAAAAAGTTTTTCTTTCAATTCAAAAGTTGATGGTATTCTTTCTGTTTCACCGTACTACAATAAACCAACACAAAATGGCATTATTGAGCATTTTAAATATATTTCAAGCTGTACAAAATTGCCGATTATCTTATATAATGTTCCTGGAAGAACAGGTTCAAACATGTTAGCTGAAACAACACTAAAATTAGCCGATATTCCAAACATTGTTGCTATAAAAGAAGCATCAGGGAACATGGATCAAATAATGGAAATTATTCGCTTACGAAAGCCTGATTTCGGAGTAATTTCTGGTGATGATGCCATTACAATGCCTTTGATTGCTGCAGGTGCTGATGGCGTAATTTCAGTCGTTGCAAATGCATTCCCTGAAAAATTTTCTCAAATGGTAAACGCTTCACTTTCTGGAGATCTTGATAGTGCTCGAAAAGAACATTATGATTTATTAGCAATAACAAGAATGTTTTTTGAAGAAGGAAATCCTGGTGGTGTAAAAGTAGCACTTGCCCATCGCAAAATAATGGAAGAATATTTAAGACTACCACTTACGCCTGTTTCAGGAGAACTTAGAGAAAGAATTCTAAAAGAAACGAATGTAATATTGAAAAACGCTTAGTGTTTTAATATTTTTAATGAATTTATTCCAAAAATAATTTTCTGTGGTTATTCCTTAGTGTATAATTTTTTTATGCGCTAAATTAAGGTCTTTACCTAAAATAAGAAACAGAAGGAATTTAATTTAAATTTAAAGCGCATCTAATAACCTGAGTTCGATTATTAAAATTGGATTGAGACCGCTCATAAACAATGAGTTACTAATCACACTTTTGAAAATGTATCGAGATACATTGAGAAAGGGTTATGAAGTAAATCGTTGTTTATCAGCGGAAAACTTAATTGCTTTGCATAAAAACCAGTTTTCCATCGTTGTTTCCTCTTGATTTAGCCCGCTAAATCTTCAAGTAAACTCCTTGACTAACAGATTTTTATCACAATCTGAATTCCGATTTTACTATCGAACTCAGGTTAATAACAACACTTATGTTTTCCTCGGAAAAACCTGAGATTAATAATCTTTAAATTACTACATTTGATCGAATTTATTTAAATATGAAATACCTACTTGCTTTTTTCTTGCTCATTGCTACTAATGCGTATAATCAAAATCTAAGCAACCTAGAATTTGGTACTGATTCAACGCTAGATATTATGACTTGGAACATTGAGTTTTTTCCTAAAGCAGGACAAAACACCATGGATTCCGTTAGTAAAATTATTCAAGCTTTGGATATGGATGTTATTGCTGTACAAGAAATTGAGGATACTAATGCTTTTAGGACGATGATGCTAAGCATTCCAGGTTATGCTGGTTTTGCTCGATTAAATTATTATATTGGAATGGGATTTATCTATAAAACATCAAGTATTCAGATAAATGCACTTTATGAAATTTTTACGTCCCCACAGTATTGGAATTTTTTTCCACGAGCACCGATTGTTATGGATATGAATTATATGAATGAGCGATATATATTAATCGTTAACCATCTCAAATGTTGCGGTGATGGCTATATTGATATTGGAAATACGGATGATGAAGAATACAGACGCGTGCAAGCAGTTACGATTTTAAAAGAATATGTTGACTCTTATTTTCCATCTGAAAAGACAATTATTTTAGGCGATTTGAATGATTTAATAACTGATCAGCCAAACGCAAATGTTTTTCAAGTATTATTGAATGATCCAAGTAATTATTCATTCGCAGATTCTAGTATTGCTTTTGGTCCCTCATCCAATTGGTCCTTTCCAACATGGCCATCGCATTTGGACCACTTTATAATTACCAATGAATTATTCTATGAAACTCAAAATAATGGTTCATATGTTCAAACATTAAAATTAGAATCCGAATTTGCATCTGGATGGTCATCTTACGATGCTATTGTCTCAGATCATCGTCCAGTAGCTATGAAAATATATCCAGATTTGATAGGTCAACAAACAGAATTATTAGATGTAGATTATACCATTAATATTTTTCCTAATCCAAGTACTAGTAATGTAAACTTCACGCTAGCAAATCCAACGGAAGAATGTTCTATACTTATTCATTCTGCAAATGGAATGCTAATTCAAGATTCAAGATTCACTGGAAAATTCAGATGGGAAACAGTGGGAAATGTTCCCGGAATCTATTTTGCAACTCTAAAAGTAGGTAATAGGATAATTAAACATCAGCGAATTATTCTTTTTTAATTAAGAGTTTTTGGAGATGTAACTTTCATTCATTACAATTCTAACATAATAAATCAATAATTAAAATGAGAAAAAAGTCCAAATTGCTGAAATACTTGTTTTTGATTTGTTTAGTTCCATCGATAACTTTTGCACAAATATCCTCTAAACAAATTGATTCATTAGTAGCCGATGCCTTGTTAAAATTTAAGGTAGCCGGTGCTGCGGTTGCTGTTGTGAAAGACGGAAAAGTAATTCATTCAAAAGGCTATGGCCTGGTGGATATCACTACTAAACAAGCGGTAAATGAAAACACTAATTTTCAGATAGCGTCCAATACCAAAGCATTTACAACTACAGCACTTGCTATTTTAGAAGAGGAAGGCAAACTAAAATGGTCAGACAAAGTAATAGACCATATTTCTGAATTCAAAATGTATAATGATTATGTTACGGAGAATTTCAATATCCTAGATTTATTAACGCATCGCAGTGGACTTGGCTTGGGTGTTGGCGATTTGATGTTTTTTCCTGATGGGACAGATTTTACAATTCAAGATGTTGTAAGCTGCTTTCAATATTTTAAACCTGTATCAGCCTTTCGGACACAGTTTGATTACGATAATTTATTATACATGGTGGCTGGAGAAGTAATTGCAAGAGCAAGCGGGATGAGTTATGAATTGTTTGTGCAAAAGCGGATTATCGAACCTCTTCAAATGAATAATACCTTTGTTGGTTATTTGCAGAAAGACAAAAGCAATTTGGCAGCGCCACATTCATCTGAATCCGGTTTAATAAAAACAATAGGTAGTTATGATATTGGAATGGCAGATGCGGCAGGTGGTATCTTCTCTAATGTTGCCGATATGTCAAAATGGATGATTGTGCGATTAAATAAAGGAAAGTATGGAACTGATTTAAAAACTCCTTTGTTCTCATTAAAAAACCACAATGAAATGTGGCGAATTCATACCGTACTAGAAACAAATGATAATCCAAGATACAATTCCCATTTTAACGGTTATGGCTTGGGTTGGGTATTAACGGACGTAGTAGGAAAATTTGAAGTGTCTCATACAGGTGGGTTGCCCGGAATGCTTTCTATCGTTACGATGTATCCAGATTTGAATGTAGGGATCGTCATTTTAACCAATACTGAAAATGGCGGAGGAGGACTTTTTACATCTGTCACTAATACCATTGCTGATAGTTATTTAGGCCTAGACGATTATGCTTGGATAGATAAAATGGTCGAGTGGAGTAATGAAGATAAAAATGAAGGTGACAGTGTCACAATAAAAACGTGGGAGCAAGTTGAATTGGCGAAAAAAATCAAGGTCAAAAATGAAAATTTTATAGGGATTTATTCCGACAAATGGTTTGGAGATGTGGAAGTGTTTGAAAAAAATAAGCAATTATGGATTAAATGTACTCGTTCCCCAAAATTAAATGGACCGATGGCTTTGTATAACGAGACTACCTTTGCTATAAAATGGGAATACCAAGCTATGAATTGCGATGCCTTTGCACTATTTTCTTTTGATGAGACAGGTAAAGCACAAGCTATTAAAATGGAAGGTATTTCGCCAAATATTGACTTTAGCTTTGACTTTCAAGATTTAGATTTGAAAAGAATCAAAAAATGAGGAAATCTGGATAAACATTTTTGTTTTTGAAAGGTTTTTTTAATGAAAAAACACATCTATCGCTGATTACTTTCTACTTGTTCTATTTGTTTTTAATGGTTCTTCTTACTAAAATTCACAAATCGTAATTTTTTATTTGCGAATTTTAATAAAAGTTTAAGAATTTTAATACATACATTTGATCAACAACAACATGATAATTAGTGTGATGGATTTACTTGCTAATTCATCTCTTTGATTCTCTATTTGTAAGTGAAAGGTATATGAATTTTCGATTAATTAATTATAAAACAAAACCACTCTCAGCTAAATACTTAACTGATGTTTATGATTTGTCTAATGGAAACAAAGAATTTATTTACTGTTGTGTTCCCAATGGAGAATTAGGGATAACGATTGTTTTAGAAGGTGAATGCCATATAAAAACAGACGAGAGATGGCAAAAGCAGTCGAAAGTTCATCTTTATGGACTAATTGATAAAGTTCAATTACTGAAAATGAGTCCCAATTACAGAGAAATTTCATTTGGGTTTTATCCTCATTGTTTGCAATTGTTTTTAAAAGACTCTTTGCATTCGACCTATAAAACCAATGGAACAGATTTGTTTGATTTATTTAATAAAGAGGAAGTCAATAAACTGTATGAGAATTTATGTCAATGCAAAAATGATAAAGCCTTAATGGTGAATATTGAAGCCTTTTTGAAAGATAACATACTTACTGATGAATTGGATAAAAGAGTTTCAGCAGCACATCATTTAATTACTCAAGAAAATTTTTATAAGGTTGATGAAATAAGTTCAATCTTAAATGTTACACCTACCACTCTACGAAACCTTTTTAATAAACATGTTGGGATTTCACCCAAAGACTTGATCAAGATACATCGAATTAAAAAGGCCTTAGACTTTGAGATAGCTTGCGAAGAATCACTCTCTCAAGTTGCCTATCATTTACAGTATTTCGACCAAGCTCATTTCAGTAAGGATTTTAAAGATTCAACAGGAATTTCTCCCAAACACTATTTTTTAGACAGCAAACTCAGCACTGATTTTTCCGATTTTCAACATTGGCGCTATGATAGTTTTGAAAATATAATCAAATAGAAATTATACTCCTTCTATTATTATAAAGATACATTAGGTCTTTCTCTTCTACATTTTTTTTATATTAAAAATTAACTCACTTTCGATTTTTACAATTTTATATTCTTTAGTCGCGATAGTTTTGTAGAATATTAATTTAAAAAATTTTAAAAATGAAAAAAATAATACTAGTTATATTTTCCTTTTTGTTTTCTTATTCTTTTGTTTCAGCTCAAAAAAAAGAGTGTGTCACAATGGAATATCTTGAATATTTAAAAAGGCAAGATCCAAAACTAGAGAATCTTATGTTGAAAAATGAGCAAGCAATGCAAAACTGGATCAAAACGCATCCTAGCTCAAAATCTACGAAGACTACAATCATAACTATTCCAGTTGTAGTTCATGTAGTTTATAATAATCCAACGGAGAATATTAGTACTGCGCAGATTTTATCAGCATTAGATATAATAAATAAGGATTTTAGAAGATTAAATGCGGATGCTTCAGCTACTCCTTCAGTCTTTGCCGCAATAGCTGCGGATTGTGAAATAGAGTTTTGTCTTGCCACAACAGATCCAAATGGAAATGCCACATCTGGCATAACTAGAACTCCAACTTCAACAACTAGTTTTGATCCCGGAACTTTTAATGGATTAAGTTACTCAACTGATTTTATTAAATATACATCACAAGGGGGAATTGATGCGTGGAATACATCACTGTATTTAAATATTTGGATTTGTGATTTGAGTACTATTAACGGTTATGCTACATATCCTGGGACGCTCGCTAGTGCTGATGGTGTAGTTGTTGATCTTACAAGGTTTGGAAATATCGGCACAGCAGCTGGCAACTCTTTTATTATAAAAACTGCATCACATGAAATAGGACATTGGTTGAACCTAAAACATATTTGGGGTGATGTTTTTGGACAAACTTCTAATTGCGGAGATGATTATTGTAATGATACGCCAACGGAATCTTCATCAACTTATGGATGTGGAACTTTTCCTTATAACACAAACAGCATATGTAATCCAGGACCTAATGGTGAAATGTTTATGAATTTTATGGATTATACAGATTGCAGAAATATATTTACACAAGATCAAAAGACTAGAATGAGAGCTGCTATAAATTTATTTAGACCTGCTTTTCTTAACACAGTATGTCAGGCAGGACTTGTCTATGGTTGTACTGATCCTTTAGCATGTAACTATTCTGCATCAGCTACTGTTAATGTTGATTGTAATTATACTGCCTGTGCGGGTTGTATGGACGAAGCTGCATATTCTTACGATCCTTTAGCTTCTATAAGTGATACTGCTTCCTGTTCATACTGTGAAGTTTTAGCTTCAACAGTGGTTGTTGGTGCAAGTAGTACAAGCGCATTAGATGGTTCTGTTGATTTATCAGTGGAGGGTTGGAATTGTACAACACCAACTATTTTAGCTTCAAACTTTGGGGCATCTTCGGGTGATGCTGGAATAATTTTCAACATGATAAATACTTCGGAAAATCCATTAACTATTACAGGAATTTCTCAAGGTAGTTATGGATACAACTTTGGTTCAACTAGCAGTTACAGTATTTATTATTATCCTGGTTCATATGTTTCACAAATGAGTAATCAAAATGGTTGGTTAGCACTTGCAACGAATGCAAGTGCAACAATTCCATCAGGAGGAACTTTAACGAATCCTTTATATAGTGGTGCAATTCCAATGACTGCAGTAACTATACCAGCTGGTGCAACATACGGTTTTTACATAGGTCGCATTGGAAATTTATCATATTCAATTGCTAATGGAACAGGTGGTGTAACTCCTTGGGGAAGTAATGGGGCTCTTACCATTACTGTTGGACGTGGGGGTGGTTTTCCATATCCAATTTATTCGCCAAGAGCTCCTCTTATTAAAGTTCATTATGGAACGAATTCTTCCACACTTACTTATGCATGGTCTAATGGTGCAACAACTGAAGACCTTACAGGAGTTGCTCCAGGAACTTATTCTGTAACAGCTACTGATTGCAATGGCTGTTCAGCTTCTGCAACAGTTGAAGTAGGTGTGATTTCTGGATTAAGCGAGGAGAGTTTAAACGCTGTATTTATACATCCTAATCCAGCAAATGATGTGCTTTTTTTCAGTAAAACAGCTGATAAAGCTGAGGTTTTAGATTTGCATGGAAGAATTGTTAAAACCACTTTAAATGCTAACAATGTTGATGTTAACTATTTATCTGCGGGTGCTTACTCAATAAGGCTTACGATTAAAGATGCCGTAACAGTTCATCGCTTCGTAAAAGAGTAAAGTTCTATTATTATTTTTTCAATAAATAGTTAGCAACTTTCGATTTTTACAATTTTATATTCTTTAGTCTCTATAGTTTTGCTTAAATATTAATGCATATTCAACGATTAAAGATGGTTTTGAAAGTCAAAATCAGCTAGCTCTGACTTCTAAAAATAATTTCATGAAAATAAAAAATTTACTATTCACAGCAATGGCAAGCATTGCCTTTATTGCAGGTGCTAATGCCCAAAATGTAAATATTCCTGATGCCAATTTTAAAGCGGCATTGGTGGCTAATGCAAGTATTAATACCAATATGGATGCTGAAATCCAAGTCTCAGAAGCAAGTGTATTCAGCGGAGCCATAAATGTGTCTCAATTATATATTACTGACTTAACAGGAATTGAAACATTTACTGTACTTACAAATTTGAATTGTTCTGGAAATCAATTAACGAGTGTAAATGTGTCAGCTAATTCCGCACTTACTAATTTGAATTGTTCGGGAAATCAAAATCAATTAACAAATTTAAATGTAACGGGTTGTACTGCACTTACTTTTTTAGATTGTTCTGGTAATTTTTATTATTTTACAAATTTAGATGTATCTTCTTGCACTGCACTTACTACTTTGAATTGTGCTTACAATCGATTAACAAGTTTAAATGTATCGTCTTGCACTACACTTACTTATTTAGATTGTAGTAATAATCAAATAGCAGGTTTAGATGTATCTTCTAACTCAGCACTGACGTATTTAGATTGTAGTGAAAATTGTAAGCCTCCAATGATGTTGCCGGAGGGGAATTTTAGTGATTACGTCTATTTTTTAGATAGTTTAGATGTTACAGCTAACATAGCACTTACAATATTAAAATGTAATAATAATGGATTGTTAAGTTTAAATACAACAGGTCTCACAGCACTAACTTATTTAGATTGTAGTTTTAATCCGAGAGGTTTTTTTAACGGGATGAAATCTTATGTATGGTGTCATTATAGTTCACCATTATTAAATTTCTTAAGTAATACAGCACTTAGCTATTTGAATTGCAGTGGCAATGTTTTACAAAGTTTAGATGTATCGGCTTGTACAGCGCTTACTTATTTAGACTGCAGCGATGAGCAGGAGTGGGCTCCTGAGAATCAAATCTGCGAGACTCCTCAGTTAACAAGTTTAGATGTTTCTGCTAATTCATTGCTTACTAATTTAGATATTGCTTATAACTCGTTATCAACTTTAGATGTTTCAGCTAATACATTGCTTACTAATTTAATGTGTAATGATAATCAATTAACAAGTTTAGATGTAAAAAATGGAAACAACATTAATATGATAACATTTAATGCGCTTGGAAACCCAAGCCTGAGCTGTATAGAGGTAGATGATGCTCAATGGAGTATTGCTAATTGGTCTAATAACATAAATTCTACAGCATTTTTTAGCGAAAACTGCAGCGGAGTAAGTGTTTTAGATGCTAATAAAAATGGGGTTATTTTGGCGTATCCAAACCCAACAACTGGTACTATTTATTTGTCTGCGGCTGGAAATATTACCTTAAGAGACCTTTCAGGTAAACTACTTTTAGAACAAAAAAATACGAATCAATTCGATATTTCGGGCTTACCTGCAGGAATGTATTTTTTGCACTTTGGTGAAAACAACCAGCAAACCTTTAAAGTGATAAAGGAATAAATAACTTAATTATTTTATTAAAAAAAATAAAAATAAATACCATGAAAACAAAAACTCTACTATCAACAGCAATTGGAATCTTTTTATTATTCACTTCTACGCAAAGCGTTAAAGCCCAAACAGGTGTTTATTCTCCTTCACTTGTCAACTTCGATGTTGCCATGACGAATCTTTTAAATGATTTTGATATTCCCGGAGGACAATTAGCCATTACTTATCAAGGTCGTTTAGTTTACAGTCGAGGGTTTGGTTTTGCAGATTCATCAACCAATACAGCTGTGTGTCCTGATAATATTTTTAGAATTGCTAGTTTGTCCAAGCAAATTACAGCGATAACTATCATGCATCTTTACGAGCAAGGCCTGGTTGGTTTAAATGATACTGTTTTTGGTCCAAATGGAATATTAAATGTTAGTATTTATCTAGATATATTGGACCCTTTGGTTTATGGCATCACAGTGAAGCATTTACTTTCTCATCAGAGTGGAATGTATGCTTCAGGTTTTAATCTCATGAGTAGCATGCTTAATTTTGCTCCTGGATCAAGTGCTACATATTCCAATTCAGGTTATGTTTGGCTTGGAAGGGTGATAGAAAAAATAACTACCCAGGACTATGAGACGTATGTGCGAGATACCATATTAGCTCCTATAGGTATCACGGATATGCACTCTGGAAAAAGTCTTTTAATTGATCAGTTTCCAAATGAGGTTCATTATTACGATTATCCGGGTGCGCCCCTTGTTCCTTCACTTTTAGATCCTACTATATTGGTTCCAAGACAATATGGTGGAACATTTAGTATGGAAGTAAGCAAAGCATGTGGTGGATGGATTGCTTCGGCTCAAGATCTATGCAAATTGTTGTGTGCTGTGGATAAGTTTAGCTCTAGACCAGATATTCTCTCACAAGCAACCATTTCTACCATGGTTCAACCTGTTCATTCTTTTTTGGGTAATCCTTATGCGCTTGGGTGGTATATTAATACTACCAGTAACAATTGGTATCATTCTGGTGGCTTCACTGGTACTATGACCTATCAAGCTAGACGAAATACTGAAATAAACTACGCTCTTTTTGTAAATTCCAATTATAGTAGTGGACAATATACTGCTCTCAGCAATTTAGTTAGTTCTATTATACCACTTATAACAAGTTGGCCAACTTTTGATTTATTTGATTCGACAGTTGTTTGCTCCCCCTTATCTTCTGTAAATAATATTTCCCAAAATCCATCCTTATTTACTGTTTATCCAAATCCAGCAAAAAGCCAAATCACTGTAAAAGTAGATGCACTGTTATTAGGTTCGAATTACATTATTTATGACTTCACAGGGAAATCTGTTTTGTGTGGAAAAATAATCTCAGAAGACTCGCTCATTGAATTAGGAAATTTAACAGGTGGTATTTATTTATTAAGTTTTGGAGAAAATATGAATCAGACTTTTAAAGTGATAAAGGAATAAATCCCATTCTTAATAACAAATTTGTAAATATGGGACTTATTTAGATCGTAAATGACGGTATTCTAAAAGTAATTTTCCTAGGTACTTCTTTAAAAAATCTATTTTAGCATCTTAGTTCTAGCCCAAACAGTAATTAATAAAAAATTCACGACTTTAGTTGGGGATTTATCAGGCTTCACTGAGGTTGTTTTCGAACCCCTTTTTGAAGGATATGTAAAGGCTTAGTAGGAAAACAAACTTAAGCAAACTTGTCAAAAAAAACTTAAAAAGAAAGAATGCTCATCTATTAATCATTATATTTATAAAAAAACAACGGATTATCTAAACCACTCTTAAAAATGAGAACTAATTTAACTAAAATGGCTACAAGCTATATAAATATGATGAAAATAATACTATTACTTTGTTCGGTTTTTTGTTTTCAATATTCCTTTGCACAAAAGAAATCTGCTAAGGAAACGATACTGAAATTTGCTAAATACAAGGACGAGAAAAAAAAACTTGATTCATTAATAAACTTTGAATATCCTTCTTTCTATGATAATAACCAAAGAGCCCGAATCAAGTTTGACCAAATGATATTAAAACATTCATTGAAAACAAATGATCTTTTTATGCAAGGATACTTTAATCAAGAAATTGGTACTGCTTATCGCTTTTTAGGCAATAGTGCACTAAGTTTAAGCTATCATCAAAAGGCTATTGATATAGCTGAAAAAATTGGTAATACAACTTTATTAGCATTTGTTAAAATTGGTATGGGAAATGTATACAAAGACCGTGAAAATTGGAATGAAGCACTTAAATTATATTCATCAGCCTTAACGTATGCGAAAAAATCAAATAACAAACAATTTAGCAGGTGGTGTTATATGAACATCGGGGTTGTTTATCTTAATTTAAACAAGTTAGATTCCTCATTAATTTGTTTGCAAAATGCATATGAACTAGATAAATATTCTAAGAATGACGTTTATATAAATCTAATGATAGGAAGTGTTCATACCAAATTAGGAAACTTGAAATTAGGAAACACATACTGCGGCATGGCTTTAGAGAAAGCAAAACAAGATCCGCACGAGTTGATACTAGCCTATATAGCAATGGCTGAGAATTTTGCTGCGCTCAATCAAACCGATAGTTGCTTGGTTTATTCGAAAAAAGCAATTCAAAAAATAGGGAATAAAGCATTCTTTTATCTAAGTATAAAGCCAGCAAAAATGATTGCTACTATTTATGAGAAAAGCAACTGTGACAGCACCTTAAAATACGCGAAGATTTTTCAAGCGGCAAATGATTCAATGTTTAGTAAAAAAGCCAACGATCAAGTGCAATCCATATCGAATGAATACGATTTGAGGCAAAAGGAATTAGTAGCTGAAGAGAAAAAAGAAGCAAATAACCAAAAGCAAAACATTCAGTTTGCATTAATTGCATTAGGAATCATTGTATTTGTAACTCTTTATCTACTCCTTAGTCGAAGCTTTATAACTAGCACACAACTTATAGAGTTTTTTGGTATTATGGCCTTACTTATAGTATTTGAATTTCTCAATTTAATATTACATCCACTTTTAGAAGATATTACAAACCATACTCCTGTAATTATGTTGTTGGCCCTAGTTTGTATAGCAGCTCTATTAATTCCTCTTCATCATAAATTAGAAAAATGGGCAACCAATAAATTAATAAAAAAGAATAAGGAAATTAGATTGGCAAATGCAAAAAAAACGATTAACACATTAGAAGAAGAAGAATTAGAAGAGAATGAAAGCCAAGGAAAAAAAGAATAGCCCTAAAGTGTAAAAGTATTCCTGAAATATTCAACAACTCTAAGCTCTAAAACACAAAAAAAACCAGTACGAGTGTATTGGTTTTTTTTGTGTGGAGTCGGAGGGGTTCGAACCCTCGTCCAAACGACGAATACTCTAGCTTTCTACATGCTTATTTCTTGATTGGTTTTTGATTGTGAGACGGACAAGAACACCCAAACTCCCAACTTAGTTTCTAAAGTTTCACCAGCGCTTAGAAACATCACGCCGGCTAGCCTGATGGGATGAACTTCCGATTGGTAAATCTAACAGGCAGAAATTTACCGGAAGTACTCGTCCAACCTACTATACTTCGATCGGATAAAGCCAACTAACTATCAGTTAATTAAGCAGCAAGTGCGTATGACGTATTGTCAATTATTGTTCGAGACAAGATATTTAAGAGGTTCATCTCAACCCTCTGCATGCTGACACTTGACTACCGCTATCGCTGTCAAATCCAATGTCGACCCCAAAGAACGTTTTCTTTAATATGAATCACAAAGATAGATGTTCCTACTCAATCTTTTCTGCATAAAAGCATTTTTTATTTTTGTAAAGCAATTACTAATGCCGAAACAAACATTCGCAGCACGTCATTAGAGTTAATTGTTTCAGATATGGTCTTTTCATCCGTATTTTGAGCTAAACCTTTAATTCCATATGTTTCATCAAAGGTTTTAGATCTTAATTTTTCAAAATCTTTTAAAACTACATCTTTCATTTCAATCAATTCTTTCTCTTTGTTAAATATTTTAATTGATAAACTTAATTTGGGTTTAATTTTAGAATATGAATTATTCGAAAAAGTAATTTTCTCGCCTCCACTTGCAGAAATATAACAGGCTATATCTATAAAAATATTTAATGAATCAAATGTTTTTGCTGCCTTTTTGAAAAAATTTGCTGGTAAATACATAAGATGTTGTGGTAATGCACCCATAAGAAATTTTTCTTCCGGCACCATACTCACAATTTTGGCATCGAGAAAAGCCCCCAACATATTTTCACTAATTAAAACAAGCGTATCCGAAAGCTCTTTTGGCATATCCTCAATAGTTGAAAGATTAAGGATTTTGTAATCCTTATTTTGAACTTTCATTTGTGTAATAAGTTCGTCATCTATTCTGAAAGAAAAATTGTAAATTACTCCTGTCTGAGCATTTACTATAGAAAAAGATAATGTTATAAGAAGTATTAAAAGTAAATTTTTCATAAGTTATGAATTTTGAGTGATAAACATTATAAATTAGTTAGTTCTATAAAGTTAAATATTTTTAATTTGCAAGGCTCTTACTAGTCTAAATAAAACATAAAAGCAGCAAAAAGAGTAATTATAGTCTAAAAAAAATAGATCGTATTGTTTCATAAGAAACTAATCTCAATCTGAGTTTCCTATCAAAGAGTCTATTTTTGAGCTAATTTTCCTATTTCCTTTGGGATTCTTACTGAAAAAGCTATCTTTGCAAATTCAATTTTCTAATAAATCAAAATGATTCAAATTACCTTGCCAGATGGCAGTGTGAGGGATTACAATAAAGGTGCTTCTGCAATGGATGTTGCCTTGAGCATATCTGAAGGTTTAGCAAGAAATGTATTAGCTGCAAAAGTTGATGGCTTTGTTCAAGATGCAAATTTGCCGATTCATGAAAACGCACATCTTCAGTTACTTACATGGTCTGACTTAGAAGGGAAATCTACTATGTGGCATTCTTCTGCGCACATCATGGCTGAAGCTTTAGAATTTTATTATCCAGGTATTAAGTTGGCTATCGGTCCACCAATTACAAATGGTTTTTACTACGATATTGACCTTATGGATTATTCTATTAAGGAAGAAGATTTAGGAAGAATTGAAGAAAAAATGAAAGCATTGGCGAAAGAAAGAAACCCCTTTATTCGCAAAGAAATATCAAAAACTGAAGCACTTGCTTATTTTGAGAAAAAAAAAGATCCTTATAAATTAGAACTGCTGTCTGAATTAGAAGATGGGACAATTACTTTTTACACTCAAGGAAATTTTACCGATTTATGCCGTGGTCCACATATTCCTGATACTGGTTTTATAAAAGCAGTAAAATTAACCGCTATTGCAGGCGCATATTGGCGAGGAGATGAAAAAAATAAGCAACTAACGCGTATTTATGGAATTACTTTTCCCAAGCAAGCTGAGTTAACGGAGCATCTTGAAAAATTAGAAGAAGCAAAAAGGAGGGATCACCGAAAATTGGGGAAAGAATTGGATTTATTTACCTTTTCTCAAAAAGTTGGTCAAGGTCTTCCTCTCTGGCTTCCAAAAGGCGCAGCTTTGCGAGAGCGCTTAGAGAATTTCTTGAAAAAAGCACAGCGAAAAGCGGGATATCAGCAGGTAATTACTCCCCACATTGGAAATAAAGAATTGTATGTTACTTCAGGTCACTACGAGAAATATGGAGCTGATTCTTTTCAGCCTATTAAAACTCCAGATCCAAATGAGGAGTTTTATTTGAAGCCAATGAATTGCCCTCATCATTGTGAGATATTTAAGTCTCGACCTCGTTCATACAAGGATTTACCTGCACGCTTTGCAGAATTTGGGACAGTTTACCGTTACGAGCAGTCTGGAGAATTACACGGACTTACAAGAGTTCGCTCGTTTACCCAAGATGATGCGCATATTTTCTGTACGCAAGAACAAGTAAAAGACGAGTTTAAAAAAGTAATCGATATTGTTCTTTATGTTTTAAAAA